>DRLE01000141.1 GCA_011051475.1 Gammaproteobacteria bacterium | reverse complement strand
GGCCGCGGAAGTCAAAAAAGCATAATTAATAGATAACCAACAAGCGGGGTCAGAGTCAATTTAAACAGAGAAGCTGCCATTTAGCCTTGTCACTTGCCAAATTGACTCTGACCCCGACAACACAAAAGCAAGACAATCTTTTTGCTTTCTTTACCTCTTTCGCGTTATTTGCGGCCCCAAAAAGTTTTATCATCAAAGCATACTTCAGGGCTTTAACGAGCGGGGTCAGAGTCAATTTAAACAGTGAAGCTGCCATTTAGCCTTGTCACTTGCCAAATTGACTCTGACCCCGACAACAAAACCTTACTTCAGGGCTTTCAGCTTCCACAGATAGAACAGCACCGGCAACACCAGCATCGACACCAGCGGTGCGGTTATCATGCCGCCGAACATGGGCGCGGCGATACGCTGCATCAGCTCGCTGCCGGCGCCACCGCCGATCATAATCGGCAGCAGGCCGGCAAGGATAACGGCCACGGTCATGGCCTTGGGGCGCACACGCAGCACCGCGCCTTCGATAATCGCTTCGCGTAACTGAGCGGGGGTTTGCGGGCGGTGCTTTGCCACCGCCTGGTTGAGATAGACCAGCATCACCACGCCGAACTCGGCGGCCACGCCGGCCAGGGCGATAAAGCCCACGCCCACGGCAACGGAAAGATTGTAATCCAGCAGATAAAGCAGCCAGACGCCGCCGACCAGCGCCAGCGGCAGGGCGCCCATTACCATCAGCGCCAGCGTCATGTTTCTGAAATTCAGATACAGCAGAACAAGAATCAGCACCAGGGTCAGCGGCACGATATAGCCCAGGCGCTCGCTGGCGCGCAGCAGGTACTGGTACTGTCCGGCCCAGCTGATGGAATAGCCCGGTGGCAGCTCGATATTCTGCGCCACCAGCTGCTGCGCCTGTCTGACATAGGAGCCAATATCACCGTCCTTGATATCAATATACACCCAGCCGTTCAGGCGGGCATCTTCGGTCTTGATCAGCGCCGGACCGTCGACGATTTTCACCTCGGCCACTTCCTGCAGACGGATCTGCTCACCGGAGGAAAGGAACACCGGCAGGTCATTCAAATCATCGATGGAGTCGCGCACATAACGCGGGTAGCGCAGGTTAATGGGATAACGCTCACGGCCCTCGACGGTGTAGGTCAGATTCTTCCCGCCCACCGCCAGCGCGATCACCTCATGCACATCGGCGATGCTCATGCCGTAGTGCGCGGCGCGATCACGATCGATACTGATGTCGATATAACGCGCGCCACCGACACGCTCGGAAAACACGCTGGCCGTTTGCGGCAGCTGGCGTATCAGTCGCTCGATTTGCTCGCCGATTTTCTGAATAACATCCAGATCATCACCGGCAATCTTGATGCCCACCGGGGTCTTGATGCCGGTGGCCAGCATGTCGATACGCGCCGAAATCGGCATCAGCCAGGCATTGGTAACGCCGGGTATTTTCACAGTATCATCCAGCTCATCGATAATATCCTGGATGGTTTTACCTTTGCGCCATTCCGTCTTCGGCCTGAGCTGTATGGTGGTTTCGATCATGGTCAGCGGCGCCGGATCGGTGGCGGTCTCGGCACGCCCGACCTTGCCGAACACGGTTTTCACTTCCGGCACGGTTTTGATCAGGGCGTCCATCTTCTGCAGCAACTGCCCCGCCTTGCCGATGGCAATACCCGGCAGCGTGGTCGGCATATAAAGCAGATCGCCCTCATTCAGCTCGGGCATAAACTCCGAGCCCGAATGCATAACCGGCCAGGCGGCAGAGATGACCAGCACCGTGGTTACCGCCAGGGTAAGCCAGGGGCGTGCCAGCGCCTTTTTAATCAGCGGCAGATAGGCATTGATCAACCCCCGGTTAAGCCGGCTTTCGCTTTCCCGGCGCACCCGACCCTTTACCAGATACATGATCAGCGCCGGCACCAGGGTCACCGACAGCAGCGCAGCCGCCGCCATGGCATAGGTCTTGGTAAAGGCCAGCGGCGCAAACAGCCGCCCTTCCTGCGCCTCCAGGCTAAACACCGGCAGGAAACTCAGGGTAATAATCAGCAGCGAGAAAAACAGTGGCGGGCCGACGTCCAGCATGGCGCGGGTCATGGCCGCGAAACGGCCCGCTTCATCCGCCTCGCCGTCAAGCTCAAGCTGTTTGTGCACGTTCTCGATCATGACAATGGCGGCATCGACCATGGCGCCGATGGCAATGGCAATACCCCCCAGCGACATAATATTGGCATTGACCCCCTGCAGCTTCATAATGGCAAAGGCCAGCAGAATACCGACCGGCAGGCTGAAGATAATCACCAACGACGAGCGCAGATGGAACAGAAACAGGGCGCAGACAATGGCAACAAACAGAAACTCTTCCAGCAGGCGGTTACTCAGCGTGTTCACGGCGTTTTTAATCAGGCGGGAACGGTCGTAGGTCACCACCAGTTCAACGCCTTCGGGCAGGCCCTGCTTCAGCTTTTCCAGGCGTTGCTTGACCCTTTCGATGGTGAGCAGCGCATTTTCACCGGCGCGCATGACCACGATACCACCGGTGACCTCGCCCTCACCATTGAGCTCGGCAATGCCGCGACGCATCTGCGGGCCGATACGGATATCGGCAAAATCCTGCAGCAACAGGGCCGCGCCGGCCTCCTTGCGCTGCAGATAGGGAATGCGTTTCAGGTCTTCAACGGTTTTAATATAGCCCTTGCCGCGAATCAGGTACTCGGCCTCGCCCATCTCGATCACCGAGCCGCTGACCTCCTGGTTGGCGTCGATAATCATTTTCTTTATTACCGGCAGCGACAGTTCGCTGGCGCGCATGCGGTTAACATCCAGCACGACCTGGTACTGTTTGACCATGCCGCCAACGCTGGCCACTTCCGACACCCCCGGCACGGTCTGCAGCTCGTATTTGAGAAACCAGTCCTGCAGGCTGCGCAGCTCGGCAAGGTCGTGCCGGCCGCTGCGGTCGATCAGCGCATACTGGAATATCCAGCCGACACCGCTGGCATCCGGCCCCAGTTGCGCATTGGCGCCCGGCGGCAGCTGGTCTCGCACCTGGTTGATATATTCCAGCACCCGCGAGCGCGCCCAGTACTGGTCGGTGCCATCCTCAAAGATCACATAAACGTAGGAGTCCCCGAAAAAGGAATAACCGCGCACATGCGTCGCCCCCGGCACCGAAAGCATGGCGCTGGCCAGGGGATAGGTCACCTGGTCTTCCACGATCTGCGGCGCCTGGCCGGGAAAATGGGTCTTGATAATGACCTGCACATCCGAGAGGTCGGGAACGGCGTCCAGTGGAATACTGCGCGCCGAGTGCACACCCCAGACGGCCAGCAGGAAGGCCACCAGAATAACCAGCGGACGATTGTCGATGGACCAGCGTATCAGGCGTGCAATCATGCCGTATCCTATTGCACCGGCGCCATACGACGGTAGCTGGCCTGCAGCGAACTTTCCGAATCAATCAGAAACTGCGCGGAGACCACAATGGTATCGCCCTCTTCAAGGCCTTCGAGAATTTCAATATCGGTATCATTGGAAATACCGGTTTTTACCGGCACCGGCCTGAACTGACCATTGCCCAGGGCCTCGATCACCCGCTTCTCGTTACCGCTGTAAATAACCGCTTCCGCCGGCACCATCAGGGCGCCTTTCTTTACCCGCCCATAGATATTGCCGACCACGTACATGCCGCTTTTCACCACCCTGCTCGGGGCGACGAATTCGAACTTGATACCGATATTCTGCGAATTGGTATTGATACTGACCGCGCCGCTGCTGACCCTGCCCTTCCAGACTTTATCGGGATTATGCGGCAGCACCACATCCACTTCCTGTCCCGGATGAATCCAGCTGGCGTCGCGCTGGAAGGCATTGGCCAGCACCGTGGCGCGCATCAGACCGCCCAGGGTGAACAGCATGGTGCGCGCATTGACGACATCGCCCTGTTTTACCCGTAATTCCATCACCTCGCCCGGATGCCTGGCATACAGGGTAATGGTTGGCGAGGTCTCACCGGTTTCCTCCAGATGTTTTATCTGCTCGTCGCTCATACCGGCGGCCTGCATTAACAGGCGGGTTTTCTCCAGAGTGATCGTTGCGTCATGACTATCACTCCGGGTTTCCGCTGTTTCACCGACATCTTCCCCGGCGGTATCCGATGCATTATTCTCGGACATATCATCCGATGCGCCATCTGATGGTGCAGGCGACATGACAGCCTGCTTGTTAAGCAGAGTCTCTGACGCCGGGGCTGCCTGTCTGGCCGCGGCCAGCAATTCAAGGTGCTTTTCCTGCACCAGTACCAGGTCATCCAGATCGATATCGACCAGAGGATCACCGGTTTCATGCCACTGACCGGTAGTGAAATACAGCCGGCTGACCCGCCCCTTTGCCGGCGCGGTGTAACGGCTGTATTTTTCCTTGCGCAGCAGCTGCACGAAACCCGGGGTTTCGATCTTGCGTACCAGGTCGCCGCGCTCAACCAGCGCAACCCGTACGCCCAGGCTGTTGATCATGCCGGAGCGGATACTGACGACCGGATAATCATCGTCATTGTCCGTTTCAGCCGATGTGTCTTTTTTTATTGCCACCAGGTCCATGCCACAGATCGGACAGCTTCCCGGCGCATCGGAAAGAATCTGTGAATGCATGGGACAGACATAGCCGGGCTGCTGGTGCTTGAGCGCGTGCTCCAGCGCTGTTTCCGTACGGGCAGTTTCATCAGGCCCGGTCGCCAGGTAGCGCTCAAGCATTACGCCAAGAACGGTACCCAGGCTGAGCAGCACAACAATAAAAACAAGCTGTTTGATATTCATAGTTTTTTACTTCAGGTAACAATGTGCCATCTATTCGTGGCTTAATAGCATCAGGAAGGCCGCACTATCATTAACGCCCTCGCCTGCTCCAGGCCGGTTTTTGCCCGCGCGATACCATGCCTGCGTTTCAGCTGGCGTAATGCCTTCTGCAACAATGGCACGACGTCATCATAATGCAGACTCGCCGCCTGCAAAACCATTAGCGCATCATTTATTTCAGCCCTGGCCAGGCGTTTGTTTTCCCTGCGGCAACCGGCATTATCACAGTCCTTTGCCTGCTGCAGCAGAACAATGGCGCTGCGTGCATTTTCATCAGCATTGAGCACGCGTAAAAAAGCAGCAACATTGGCCACCTGCGAGCCGTTAAGGCCAACGATGGGCGGCAGCACTTCACCATTGCGCAGGTGTCGCTGTGTTGCGTAGAACGAGACCATGGCCTCGACGGTATCCACCTGGTTGGCATGAAAGAACGGCGCGGTATCGGCGGCTTCAATGACCGTGGGCGCATTAAACAGATTAGTGCCCTGACCGAAACCATCATCAAACGGCATTGGCTCACCGCTGATAACATCACCTGGCTGATCGAGCAGCTCTTCCACGCGCGGCGCAAACGAGCGATTGCTTGACTCATATGCCGGTGGCGTTATATCGGCCGGAAAAGCAAAGTCCGGGTCGGTATTGGCGCCACCGTTGAAATGACAGGCATTGCAGGGAATGCCGCTGGCCAGCCCTTCGCCAAGATAGTTAAGCCGGCCTCTTTCGGCTTTTTCATTGCGCATGCGTATCTGCCGGAAATCGTCATATTCGCGCTGACGCCCCAGTGACAGCATAAAGGCTTCGACTGCGGCAATCTCATAGTCCGTCGGCAGGCGAAAATCAACGCCCGGCCGGCGGTTTAATGTGCGCGTTAAATGCTGGCGGATGGCGCCCGTTAAAAAGTCCTTCAGTCGTCCTTCCAGCGGTGCACCATCACCGCTCCAGCCGGTACGTTCCACAGGCGGGCTTTGTGTGCCGTCTGCGGCCTCAGCAGATGGCGCCTGCAGTGATGTTCGCATAGCCAGCAAATGCGGCACACTGCGCAGGGTATAACCATCCTGCAGTTCATCAAAGCCGTTGGTATTCTCCAGTATCAGCCCCAGCTTGCGCATCAGCCCGGGCTTTTCAAAATTTTCAGCCAGCGGGTTATTCCGGCCATGCCGGCCGTGATGACGCTCGGCCACGAACAGCGGATCATCTGCAGGCAGCGTCGAAATATACTGCGGATCCAGTGTGTAGTTATTGTCCGCCGGGTGACAGCTGCCACAGGTGCGGCCGTTACCGTTAAAGGTTTCTTCAAAAAAAATGCGTCGCCCCGCATTGATCAGCTGCGCTCCGGGGTAACTTGCCGGCAGTATGCCGTTGGCCATGACCGCCCCGCCCGGCATGCAAAGCAGGACACAGGCAGCAGCGTTCAGGTAATAAATTCGTGATCGTTTCATCAATGATCTCCGGTATTTTTTTGCATACCAAAGCAAAAAGGCCCGACCCCCAGGGGCCGGGCCAGGCCGTTCAGCCTACATGCCTGACATCATCCGTGACATAGGGCCTGCAGCCTCACCGTCTGCAAACCACTTTCTATGCCGATTGGGTCGATGCCTGGTTACTTCACCATTGGTAAAGAATCGACTGGAACCGACCTTGATGAATGACATGCCGTGCGGCGTGGCATTACCCGCCCCCGGGTTACGGGTACCGGCTACCGGCCATGATTTACCCGTATCACCGAAGTCCATATCATTACAGCCGGTTGGCGAAGTGTCATCACCCGCATTGAAACGCTTGTCGAGTTTCAGGTTCTTCTTCTTGCGGTTCCACTTCATCATACAGATGGTGTCATCACCCACTGAGCCAAGACCCGGCAGCGTGTTACCAAAGCCACCATCGACACCCAGGGCTTCATGCACCATACCCAGACCACCCTGAGGACAGCCGCCAACCTGATTAAGCACATCGGTACAGGCATCCGGGCCACCCGGCGGATAGTTATTGATGCCGGAATCAGAATTGGTGTTGTCAAAGCCATGATTCACACCCAGCGCGCTCAGCAGCAGGTCGATATCCTTGATTGCGAATTCACGCAGGTCAACGAAGTAGTTGCTGGTCGCGACATAGCGGTCATTACGATCATGCGTCGTGAAGTGAGGGCCACCACGCGTGGTAACGGAGTCCGGATGATCGTCCGCCGTGCCGAGTATGCCGTCTTCCCCAACACCGGACAGTGCAACCTGGTCGATCAGTTTCGGACAGTCGGAAGCACCGTTATTGGGATGCATGGTGCCGCCGCTCATCAGATCACCGTGACGGTGATAGACAAGACCGGATGGTCCCTGTGTCTCAGGCTGACCCAGCGGGCTGTCCGGACCGGTATTGTCCCAGGCAGCGGCCGGAGCCATGTCACAGTCGAAATCGTCACCGGCTCTGAGCAGGGGCCTGATATCCAGCACGGCGATACGACCGTCGTGCTGGCCCTTGTAGTCACGTTCATAGACCGGGTCACCCGGCATCTGCATGCCCGATATCGGCAGGAACATGGTCTTGTCGTCCTGGGTAATGGTAAAGACCGAGGCACCGGTACAGGCGCCAAAGTCATAAACTCCCCTGAACTTAGGCTTGGGTACGGTGATATCCGGCGAGTAATACAGCATGCCGCCGTTCATGGAGGCGACGAAGGCACCCTTGTGCGAGTGGGTGATACGCATCGCCATCAGGCCTTCCGCTTCTTCCTGAACTTCGTTGAACTCATGACGCGGTCCGTCAGGCATCTGGATAACCTGGTAGGGACCGGCTTCTACATTGGACAGGTCCCACAGACGGATGGTGGTGCCAAAGTTCTGATGTGAGCCTTCCGCGCCCTGGCCGCCACTCTGCAGCGCCAGCGAGACCGGATCGGCATAGTCCGAGGTCATCAGGATACCCCTGGTTTCACCGATAATATTGCCGTTTTTATCGGCAATTTCACCGTTCAGGTCGGTGCGCAGGCCAATGCCATGGGGATGCGCCAGCAGACCGGTGTCCGGACCTTCATTGATGCCCGCATCCAGATCAACCGCGCCGGTATCGCCACCGATCTGGTTGAACGGCGCAACGCCCGGCACGCACAGGTTAAAGCCACTGGCGCCGACAGCGGTGACAATGTCACCGGGCGCGCAGGCGCCATTACCGTCTACACCGCCCATACTGATCTGTTTGCGTGGCGCGTAGCGTTTGGGACCGAGCATCTCGCCCGGTTCCGCATTGGCATAGAAGCCCTGGGTGTCCATACCGGTGCCCTTCGGGCCATCACCGGTAAAGGTGCCGTGACCAAAGACCGGGGCTTTGGGTATCGCCGAGACTTCATAGATTGGCGAAGCCGTTGAGGGATCAAATACCAGCAGACCACCCGGCGTGGTCAGTACCGGCGGCAGACTGGAACCGGAAGTCGAAGCCGGTGAATAGGCACCGGCAAACTGGCCGCCCGCACCCATCATGGTGGTGTAATACTTCTGGTCGGCAGGGTTGTATTCCAGGTCATCCATACCGGAGAAGGTCATGTCACGACCGGTCGCCGACAGGCCGCACAGGTTGGTTGTATTGTCAGCATGCACCGGAACATTTTCCAGCGTAGTACCGGCAGCAGGCTTGATATTAAGCGGATCGGAAATATCACAACCGAACAGATTGGATGAGATCAGGCCGCCATAGTAGGCATTCACCGAGCCATCGGCTGCAACATAGGGGTAAACCGAATGATGATGCGGCTCATTCAGGACGGAAGATGGCGCAGGGACAACTGCCGGCAGACCCAATGCGTCGGCCGTACCGCCCTGACCGAAACCGAAGTTCGGCACCCCGCCGAGGATATCGCCCTGCTCGGAGGGATTCAGTCCGGCATCAGCCAGGCCACCCGGCAACGTGACACCGGAGGAAGCAAGCTGCAGGGACAGATCCAGTGCTTCATCGACAAAGTCATCGGTATCGCTTAACAGGTGCGCGCCGTAAACCGCCGGCATCTCGGCTGTGTTCACCACCTGGCCATAGGTTTCAGAACGCGGGTTGGCGTCGATAACGCCGATAAAGTCCGCATCGGGCAATACACCCTGACAGTCTGCGGTACTGTCAAAACTGCCTTCGGGACCGCGCAGGGCCAGAACATTGTCCAGCGGGCTGCAGTTATTGCCGTCTAGCATCTGGTCACCCATCCAGGCGATCAGATACTTGCCTCCCCTTTTTTTTTCATGTGCCTGCACATTGCCTGCAGAGATTGCAATCCCGGTCGCCAGTGCCACCGTAATGCACCTGCTGAGCAGACTGTGCCTCATAGTTTTTTGATTCATTTTTTCAATCCTCGGATTGTTATGCAATTGAGTGTTCATCTGTTACCGAAGTGACAGACCCGTGTCATATTGCAATAAATGTGCCACAGAAGATTGAATCGTTTAAAAACAGGATGTTAAGCCATAAATACGCCGAAAATACTGACAAAACATTGAAAATAGACAGGGATGTAATTTTTTTCGACAAATTCTAATAATTATTCCAGATAGTAACAGTATTTACCTATTTTTCAGTGACTTAGTATAACTATAGTTTTGTGATTAAGTCACACAAGGGTCTGAAAATAATCAGAAAATCACTGCTGAATTGAAAAAATAGTCTTACTAATCAAATAATTAAGAATAGATGTAAAGAAAACCAAGGATAGATTGCGATTTATGTCAACATGACATGACATAACTGTCAGCACCGTGGCGCGACCGATGCAGCACGACAGCCGTTAAAAAACACTGAACAAGTTGCTCAAGCGCGAAGAATAAAGACAAACAGGCCGGCCATTGCCCGAACCAGAGCACCTACTCCAGGTACCACTGGCCATTACTCTCGGGCTTCATCCATAGAAAACTGAACCAGTAATAAACGTTGGCATCGCTTTTCGATGGTGCGGTACAGTTATATTTACTTCGCCCGGGTGGCAGTGCCTCATTGGCGCGCACAGCGACCACCGTTTTTGACTGATTCAGCCACTCCAGCTGTATTTTTCCCTGGCCTGAGGCATAGCAGGCAAAGCCGGCTTTATCGTAAGGGCCGCTGTGTAACTGCAGCGTAAGCTCGGGAATATCCGTAGACGCATCAAGCACACCGTCCTCAGGCGCCAGCACCTGTACCGGCAGGTTTTTTGCTGCCACCTTGAGGGCAAAATCATCCAGACTGTCATACCCCGTTGTTATGGGAAAACGCGGCAATGCCTGAAAATCACTTTGCCGGCTGACTGCGCCGGATTGCTGGCCCATGGCGTAATACCCCAGGCCAGCCACCAGGTCCTGCAACGGCCTGGAAAATTCGCCGTAGGGATAGGCCAGCACTCTTATCGGCTTCAGGCCCTCATCGGTCAGTTTTTCCTGGGCGGCCTCAATTTCCTCCGTCATGCGGTCCTGCCAGCGGAAACGGTTCTCGCCCTTGCGATGGCGAATCATATAGGGATGACTGACCGTGTGGTTGCCGATCTGCGCACCTGCCCGCTCAATCTCACGCAGCTGATCCCAGCTCATGTAGTGGCCGCGCTCATCATTGATATATTTCGTGGTGACAAAAACGGTAAACGGCCAGCGCTTTTCTCTCAGTACGGGATAAGCTTCGGTATAAACCGAGCGGTAGGCATCATCAAAGGTAATGACGACAGTTTTCGGCGGGACTTTCCTGCCACCGGCAAGATACACCAGGGTTTTATACAATGGCCAGACGGTATAGCCATTGTCTTCAAGATACTGCATATGCCGACGGAAGGTGTCGGGACTGACACTGGTCACCGGTGGCGTCGTATCCGATACATTGTGGTAAATCAGGATGACGGCGTTTTCAACATCAGGCCGGTCAGAGGCCAGTGCCGGCTGTACAGACAGCAGTACGTAAAAAGCACAGCTGGAAACCAGCATGACCCATACCGGTCGCTGACGTAATCGCTTTATCACTGTGATGCGCATATCTTGATTCTACATCACAATACTTTAATCTCTACCTCTAAGCGATTGTTTTTTTATAGTTTTATTTCCATGACCTTTAGCTGAAAATCGGTCCCAGCGGCCTGCCGACTTCCTGCTCCATAATGAGATCGGTCTCATTCATGTCGCCGGTAATATCGATATTAATCGACTTGATTCCCGGCAGGGTGTGCAGAATGTAGGCCGCCATCAGCATCAGCAGTTTTTCATTTTCGGTTTCAATGGCCGTCAGAATACGGTCACCGGCAATCTGGCAGCGCTGCTCGGGCGTCGGGTTTTCCACCCACTCACGGCTCATCTGCCAACCCTTGTCCATATCGGCATCAAGCTTGTCAAAGAAATCCTGGGCTTCGATCAGCAGCTCATCGGGCACCTCGAAGGCATTGGTGCGCCCGTCCACAATAATATTCAGTTTCATTGCCCTCTCTCCAGACTGTATCTCTGTTAAAATCGACTTATTATACTGCAACCGAAAAACCGAAAATATGCTTGTTACTATCCCTGAAGTACTAGACAAGGAAGAAGTCCGCATGGTGCAGGAGCTGATGGAAACCGCCACTTTCCGCGAAGGCGCCGAGACCGCCGGCAGCGAGGCCCGGCGCGTCAAGAACAACCATGAAATGTTTATCTCGGAAATCGAGACCCAGCGCCTGAACAACCTGGTCATGGGCAAGCTGGTGCGCAACCCGGACTACATAGCCGCCGCCTTTGCCGCCCGCATCGCCGCGCCGATTTACGCCAAATACACCCCCGGCATGTACTACGGCAACCATGTCGATGACCCGGTCATGGGCCCGCCCGGCCAGCGTTACCGTTCGGACATATCCATTACCATCTTCCTCAACGATCCGGAAGACTATGAAGGCGGTGAACTGGTCATTACCACCACCTTCGGCGAGCAGAAAATAAAACTCGCCGCCGGTGACGCCGTACTCTACCCCTCCTCAAGCACTCACCGCGTCGCCGAAGTCACCAAAGGCGAACGCATCGTCGCCGTCACCTGGCTGCAAAGCACCGTACGCGAACCGGCGAAGCGCGAAATCCTGTACAACCTGGCAAAAGCCCGCGAAGGCCTCATTGAAAGCGCGCCCGGCTCGGCCGAGCTGGAACTGCTGAGTAACAGTTATGTGAATCTTGTACGGATGTGGACGGAAATATAGCGCGCGAAGCGCGCAGTGAATAGTGAATAACTAATAGTGAATAGTTAAAGCGGGAAAAACTTCGTTTTTCCGGTATCAGTGTTTTAAAATTCACTATTTATCTCCATGGATGGAGTGTATGCTGGAATTGTCTGGAACAATTCCAGCGCACTATTCACTATTCACTATTCACTATTCACTGATGCAAGTCTCCTCCCAGATTGCCTACATCCTGCACAAGCGCGATTACCGCGAAACCAGCAGTATTATCGATGTACTGACAAAGGACTACGGACGGGTGTCGTTGATGGTGCGTGGCGGGCGCGGGCCGAAGTCGCGCATTGCCGCCAATCTGCTACTGTTTACACCACTGGTGGTGAGCTGGCAGGGCAGGGGTTCACTGCCCTATGTGAAGTCGATTGAACGCGCCGAGCTGAAAGCTCCGCAGCTGAAAAGTCGGGCCCTGCTTTCGGCCATGTATATCAACGAGTTACTGACCTATTTGTTGCACAGCCATGATGAGCAGGCGGCCGTGTTCGAGCATTATCATCACTGTCTGTATGCCCTGCAGGATCCTTTGCAGCTGGAAATCACCCTGCGCCGCTTTGAACTGAAACTGCTGGAACTGCTGGGTTTTGGCCTGAACCTGGTGTCAGAAGCTGACAGCGCTGAGCTGATTGCTGCCGATGCACGGTATCGTTATCACCCCGAGCATGGTCCGGTCAGGATACGCGAGGCAACGGCAAGCACGCGGCTACCGGAGATATCCGGTGCCTGTTTACAGGCACTGGCGGCCGAAAGCTATGACTTGCTGTCGCAGAATCCCCGGTATATGGCCGAGCTCAAGTCACTTATGCGCTTTGTCATAGCCCACCACCTGGGCAATAAAACACTGAAAAGTCGTGATTTGTTCCGCCCACTTGTGGCATCATAACCGGGGAGTAAAGGGGGCATGGCAGGAAGCGGAATTGTACAGGATTGTTTGCAGTTCGGCGTTTTCCTTCTATGCTTGGTAATGAATTACTATCACCTCGCTTTAAGGTCTGACTATGTTATCTGCTGTTACCATTGATGAGTACGAATCGTTATTGCTGGCACTGCAAAACGTGCTGGGTATCGTTGTGCCGGATGCACGCCGCAGCCAGTTACTGGAACGCCTTCAGGGCGTTCTCGATGAGTTCCAGCTGGACTCGATGAACGCGCTGGCCAGGGCGCTGGAGAATAATGTTCAGGCAGGGGCTGTCAGGGCCCGGGTGCTGGATGCTGTTTCACGTCCGCAATCAGAATGGGTGCTTCCTCCGGAAATCAGCTCGGTGCTCAACAAATACGCCTTTGCGCAAATACCGGACAATGGTCATATCTGGCTGGTTGGTTGTGGCCAGGGTCAGCTGGCCTATGCCCTTGCCATGGAGCTTGCAGAATATGAACAGAAGACAGGTGATAAAAAGCAGCTGGATATTCTGGCAACAGACAGCATGGCGACCGATATAAAGCAGGCCGAAACGGCTGCCTATACCGCTCAGGAGATTGCAAGCCTGAGAGAAAACTATCGGGAAAACTATCTGCTTCCCGAGAATAATGAACGCTGGCTGGTAAAAGACAAGATCCGCCAGCGTGTGCATTTCAGCCAGTGTGATCTGATGCAGGATTTTCAGTCCCTGGGCGAAATGGACCTGATTATCTGCCCGACCGTGCTGGTGTATTTCAGTAACGGCGTCAAGGCCCATATCCTCAGTCAGTTTTCAAGCATGCTGAAGCCCGGTGGCATGTTTCTCGCCGGTCTTAACCAGGCCATTATTCCGTTTAACCAGGATTTTGAGCGGGTGGAGCATCCCGCTGGCGTTTTCTACCGGCGCAAGGCATAAATCATATTCGGCAGGTGGTGATGTCTGTGGCCAGGTTCAATGTCTGCAGCGGCTACAGACTGTTCGGAATCTTGAGGAACTCCTCGGGCACCGGCGTAACTTCCAGGTCGCCTTCATCAACCCACTTGAGAATATCGTAGTAACTGCGGATGTTTTCCACGTATTGAACCGGTTCCCAGCCACGGGCAAAGCCGTAGCGGGTCTGTTTGTACCACTTGCGTTTGGCCAGTAGCGGCAGGGTTTCCTTAATGTCGATCCAGCGGTTCGGGTTCCGGCCGAGTTTTTTTGCCAGCAGGCGGGCATCCTGCAGGTGGTAGTAGCCGACGTTATAGGCGGCCATGGCCATCCAGGTCCGGTCGGGTTCGGGGATGTTTTTGTCCATGCGATCCAGGGTTTTCCTGAAATAGCGCGCGCCACCGGAAATGCTGTTTTCCGGGTCCAGCCGGTCCTGTATCTTCAGGTCCCTGGCGGTTTTCAGGGTCAGCATCATAATGCCGCGTACGCCGGTGGGCGATATTGCGTCAGGATCCCAGTGTGACTCCTGGTACCCCATGGCAGCCAGCAGACGCCAGTCCAGCTTATGTTCTTCTCCGGCCTTTTCAAACAGATCGCGGAAGCGGGGCAGGCGCAGACCAATATGGCGCATAAAAATCTTGGTGCCGACATAGTCAAAATTTTCCACATGGCCGTAGGCGCGCTCCAGCAGGCGCTGCAATTCGCCATTGTCGCGTATTTTCTTGAAGAAGCGCTGTACCTCAAGGTACAGGCTGTTGTCACCGGCGCGGGGCATCATCCAG
Source organism: Gammaproteobacteria bacterium (assembly GCA_011051475.1). Taxonomy (GTDB): domain Bacteria; phylum Pseudomonadota; class Gammaproteobacteria; order SZUA-229; family SZUA-229. The sequence continues at coordinate 1,910 of DRLE01000141.1, read as the reverse complement.
GCCAGTGACTGCTTGCCGTTAATATCGAAGGCCGCGCGCAGGTTTATCAGGAAGCGCTGGTTCAGGGCAAACTCGTTGGAGTCGGCTATGGTGTACTCGATAATGTCATCGGAAACCATCTGTAACAGTTCCTCACTTTCCATCTCGTAGCTTTCCTTCCAGCTCAGGTCGGGGTATTTCTTTTTCAGCTGTTTCAGGCGCTCGGCATGGCTGGAGTTGGCCACGACCTCCAGTGAACCGTCCAGTTCGGAAAGGCTGACAGGGCGGATATTACTCACGTTATAGATCAGCTGTTCACTGATCTGCTGGTAGGCGGGACCGAAGCGGAATTTCTTTTCACGCTCGGGGGTTATGGTCAGGCCGGCGGCGGCAATATGGGCATCACCGGCCTCAATCTGTCTGAGCAGGTCGTTAAGGCTGTCGGGAACCAGCAGGACCAGTTCCACACCCAGCTCGTCGGCAAACATTTTTGCCAGTTCATACTCAAGACCGGCGGGGCCATCAGGTCCTTCATAATAGGTAGTGGGGCTGTTGCGGGTAATCACGATAAGCTGGCCGTCATCCTTTATCTGTTCCAGCTGGGAAACGTAGACGAGTTTGGGCAGGTAGTTAAAAACAAAAATAACGCTTGCGATGACCACAGCAAGGGACAGGAACAGCGGACGACAGAGCGACTTTTTAACTTCGATGGTAGTTACCTGCTAATGGACATCTTCTCGCCGGCTAAAGGAAAAAGCGGGCTGCTGTGTGATTATATAAAAATCAGCGATGTTTGCCATTAATTAAAACCTGGTGGATAGCAGAGGTCAGCTGCGTCAGTTCCGCCTTGCGGATAATATAGGGCGGCATCAGGTAAACCAGACGGCCAAAGGGGCGAATCCATACGCCGGCCTCAACAAAAGCCTGGGTAATCCGGCGCATATTTACCGGCTGCTCCAGCTCAATCACGCCAATGGCACCCAGTACCCGCACATCCCGCACGCCTTCAAGCGACCGGCAGGCTTCAAGTTCGTCGCGCAGTTGTTGCTCAATCGCGGCAATTCGATCCTGCCAGGGTGAGTTTTCCAGCAGTTCGATGCTTTTCAGCGCTACCGCGCAGGCCAGCGGATTGCCCATAAAGGTGGGACCGTGCATAAAGGCATGTGGCGGCTGAGAACTGATGGTATCACTGATTTCGCGCCGGCAAAGGGTCGCCGCCAGGGTCAGGTAACCGCCGGTCAGCGATTTACCCAGGCACAGAATATCGGGTGAAATACCGGCATATTCACAGGCAAACAGCTTCCCCGTGCGCCCGAAACCGGTGGCGATTTCATCGGCAATCAGCAGTACATCGTATTGCCGGCACAGTTCGCGGGCGCGTTTCAGATAATCCGGCGAGTAGAGCCACATACCGCCTGCGCCCTGTACCACCGGTTCAAGGATCAGGGCGGCAATAGTATTGTGGTTTTCCCGCAGTATGGCTTCCAGGCCGGCAATGTCTTTATCACTGCAGCTTTCCCCAAACCGGCAGGCGGGCCTGTCGGCAAAGAAATTCGGCATGAGCATATCGGAAAACAGGCGGTGCATGCCGGTAACCGGGTCACACACCGACATCGCTCCCAGGGTATCGCCGTGATAGCCGCCGCGCAGGCTGACAAAGCGCTGTTTCCCTGGCCGGCCATTTGCCTGCCAGTACTGTACTGCCATTTTCAGCGCGATTTCAACCGAAACCGAACCGGAATCGGCTAGAAAAACGGTGTCCAGGCCATCGGGAGTGATATTGACCAGTTTTCTGCCAAGCTCGATCGCCGGTCTATGCGTCAGACCGCCGAACATGACATGTGCCATCTGTTCCAGCTGTGTGCTGGCGGCCCGGTTCAGCTCGGGCACGTTATAACCGTGGATGGCGCACCACCACGAGGCCATACCGT
>DRLE01000140.1 GCA_011051475.1 Gammaproteobacteria bacterium | reverse complement strand
GCTTGGCGGCAAAATCATCCATCTCGTCATTGAGCAGCACACCGGTACCTTTGGGGACATAACAGGAACCAAAGGGATAGTTGATGGAAAGGGTCGCGGAAACCTTGTTACCCTCGGCGTCGACAATGGAAAAATGCGTGGTATCCGTGCCAGGACCCGAGGGCAGCGCCACCGGCCGGAGACTGTCGCTGGGCGTGGCCTCATCAGGATCGATACTGTCGGCCAGCTTTGTGATATTCAGCTCGGATACCAGAAAATCCACCGGCACATCGACATAGTCCGGATCGCCCATATACTCGGCGCGGTCGCGGTAGGCGCGGCGCATGGCCTCGACGATAATGTGTACGCGCTGCGCCCGGGACATTTTCTCCAGATTGAATTCCGACAGCATACCCAGTATTTCGGTCAGCACCACACCACCGGATGAAGGCAGGGTGGCCGACACCAGTTTCATACCCCTGTAGACGGTCACTTCCGGTTCGCGCTCGATCACCTGGTAACTGCCCAGATCGCGCACGGTCCAGATGCCGCCGTTTTTGCGCACCTGTTTTGCCATAAACCAGGCATCGTTTTCATAGAAACCGGCAAAGCCGTCGGCGGCAATTTTCTCCAGGGTTCGCGCCAGGTCTTTCTGCACAATGCGATAACCCGCCTCGGGGACGTTCCCCTGCTGCAGGAAAATCCGGCTGGCTTCTTCATCTTTGCGCAGATCGTCCAGACGGAAACCGGCCATGCGCCGGTAATACTCGTCGACGGCGAAGCCCTCGCGGGCCAGACGTATGGCGGGCGCCAGGCTCCGGCTCAGGGGCAGGCGACCATAGTTTTCGGCCAGGTGAACCAGAGCGGCGGGAATACCGGGGATGCCGGCGGACAGCGGCCCGGTAATGCTGGCACCCGGTATCACATCGCCGTTTTCATCCAGATACATGTCACGGTGGGCACGAAACGGCGCGCGCTCACGGGCATCGACCATGGTATAACGGTCACGCTTTGCTTCGTGCAACAGATAGAAGCCACCGCCGCCAATGCCGGAGGAATAGGGCTCCACCACGGCCAGCGTAGCGGTAACGGCAATGGCCGCATCAAAGGCATTCCCGCCCTGTTGCAGGATGGCCAGCCCGGCCTGCGTCGCCTGTGGATGAGCGCTGGCAATGGCCATCCCCCCCATGCCCTGTACCGGAACGGGCGCAGACGCGTCCGCCGCTGCCACCTGCGGGATGGCAGACAGCAGCAGACAGCAGGCAAGAAAAACAAGGGGAAAGGAAAAGCGGCGTTGCATATCAGGTTCCATGTTTTATACCCGCGACAGGGGCCGGATTCATTTCACCTGATTGTAAAACAGCTGTATCGAACAATACAGCACTATGGAACAGTTATTTCTTGCCGGTAAGGATCAGGTATTTTTCCATCAACTCGTCATGCGACTCGACATGGTCGGGGTCATGCGGAATACAGTCTACCGGACAGACCTCGACGCATTGCGAGGTTTCATAGTGACCGACACATTCGGTGCACAGATCGGGATCGATAACGTAAATCTCGTCACCCGGGCTGATGGCCTCATTCGGGCACTCCGGCTCGCAAACGTCACAGTTAATACATTCGTCGGTTATCATTAAAGCCATAATTCTACTCTCTTACTTCATGCGGCCGGTTCAGCGGGCTCAGCCATCTATTTTATGTTTGACGCTGTTCAATGCTTCCACAATTCTCTCATGGACAAAGGGTGAGACATCGCCGCCATGCAGGGCGATTTCTTTTACCAGAGAAGCGGAAATAAAACTGGTTTCCTCGCCGGGTGTCATAAACACGGTCTCCAGCGAGTTATCCATATGCCGGTTCATACTGGCCAGCTGCATTTCGTATTCAAAATCCGAAACCGCACGCAGGCCACGCAGTATCACCTTTGCCTGCCGTGAGCGGACAAATTTGACCAGCAACTCGGAAAAACCACAGACTTCGACATTGTCGAAACCGGATAATACATGACTGGCCATTTCAACGCGCTGATTTAGATCAAATAGCGGCGTTTTTCCCGGATTGGCCGCTATCGCCACGATCACCTTGTCGAAAAGTCCGGCGGCACGCCCCACCAGGTCGCTGTGACCATTGGTAATCGGGTCGAAGGTGCCCGGATAAACTGCGATAACTGACATAGGTTTCTCCCTTCAGGGTATTTCACCACAGAGGTTCCTTAACAATCTGTGCTGGAAAGTTTCTCTATTCTAGCCGGTTTTGGCATACAGCCTGTATATTACCTGCCCGGCTTTTTTCTGTTTCAGGCATTGCCAGTTTACGGGTATTTCAACTTCATCACCGCGCGCATGCTCCACATAAACAAGCGCATCCTCGGCCAGCAGTCCGCGGCTTTCCAGCCCGGCGGCGCTTTTCTCCAGCAGGCTGGAGGCAAACGGCGGGTCGAGAAAAACAAGGTCGAAGCGCTGGCCCGGTTCTGTCTCACGCAACCAGCGCAGGGCATCGGCCTGTATGATCTCGGCATTTTCCGCGCCCAGGCTTTCGGCATTCTGCCGCAGGCCGGCCACGGTTTTGCGGTTGTTTTCAACAAAAACACAGTCGGCCGCGCCACGCGAAAGCGCCTCGAAGCCAAGCACACCACTGCCGGCAAACAGATCCAGACAACGACTGCCCGCGACATAGGCCTGTAACCAGTTAAACAGGGTTTCCCTTACCCGGTCCGTCGAAGGCCGCAGCCCTTCGGCGTCATTGAAAGTCACCTTACGCCCGCGCCAGCGTCCCCCGATAATGCGACAGCTATCTGTTCTCACTGTTATTAACTATTGTTAGCCACGAAAGGTGAGCGCACTATTCACTATTCGTTATTCACTATTCACTGCTTTTCTATTCACTGCTTTTCCAACAATGACTGTCACCATCTTCTGCGGATGTATCCGCCGTTTCAGTGCATCATTGATTTTATCGACGGTCACCTTGCTCACCTCGGGAATAAACTTATCGAGATAATCGGTCGGCAGATTATAGAAGCCTATCATGGCGATATAGTCCAGCAGCTTGCCATTGCTGTCGATATTCAGTGGAAAGCCGCCGGTAATATTACTCAGGCTGGCTTCCAGCTCGTCCTCGCTCGGACCCTCGGCCACATATTTTTCCAGCTCTTCATTGAGCAAGGCCAGTGCCTGGTCTGTCTGCGAGTTCTTGGTCTGCATACCCATGGCAAACGGGCCCTGTTCACGCATGGGTGAGAAATAGCTGTAAACACTGTAGGCCAGGCCGTTTTCTTCGCGCACTACCTGCATCAACCTGGAAGCGAAACCGCTGCCACCGAAGATATGATTGGCCACATACAGTGCCATGTAATCCGGATCACCCCGCTTGACGCCCGGCTGGCCGACATAGATATGCGTCTGCGCGGAAGGGTATTCGATTACGATCTTTTCCGCCTTTTGCAGTGGTTTCACCGCCGGCAGAGGCGCAGCCTTTTCGCCGGCGGGCAGGCCGGCAAGCAACTCGGCGACAATCTTCTCGGCCTGCTCACGACTGACATTGCCGACGATGGCCACGGTGGCATTGGCAGCCACATAATACTGCCGGTAGAAGTCCAGTACCGCCTGGCGCGTCATGCGCTCAAGGCTTTCCTTTGTGCCCGAAACCGGTGTGGCATAGGGATGGTCCCTGTACAGCGCCTTGTAGAAGGCCTCGCTGGCAATGGCCGCCGGCGACTGCTGGCGCGCCTTCACCGACACTTTCATGCGGTTGAGCTCGCGCTGATAGGCGTCCTCGGGAAAGTCCGGCTGCGTCAGCACCTGTTTGAGCACCGCCAGCGCCTTTTCAAGGTAACGCGCTTCGGTCAGGCTGCGCACACCCAGCACGGCCATGTCGCGCGCCGCACTGTAATCCACCTGCGCGCCCACGGACTCGAACTCTTCTGCAATGGCCTGCGAGTTCCTGCCGGCGGCGCCTTCCACCAGCAGGCCGTTGGTCAACACCGCCAGGCCACTGAGGCCATGATCACGCGCGCTGCCGGCGTCAAACACGATACGCACATCCAGCATGGGAATTTCCGTGGCCGGCAGAAACAGCACATGGGCGCCGTTATCGGTCTGCCAGGTCTGTATCTGCGGCGCTGCCAGTGACTGAAATGAAACCAGTACCAGCAGCAACAGCCCCCTTGTCCCGGACATAAATCGCGCTGTCATTGAAAGGCCTGATAGTAACTTACTGCGCATGACTCTCTCCTGCAATGACCGGCTCGCTGGCCTGTTTGTTCTTCTGATTATCGATAGGCAGTGGCTCCAGCACCGCGACGCTCAGGCTTTCATCAACCAGGTATTTTCGGGCCACCTGCTGTACCTGCTCCGGGGTAATCGCCAGGATCTTTTCAACATACTCGTCTTTCATCTGCCAGGGCAGGCCGATGCTGTCGAGCATGCCGACTTCCATGGCCTGGTAGAACACCGAATCCTGCTTGTAAACCTGCGCCGCCACGACCTGCGCCTTGACCCGCTCCAGCTCGTCAGCATCGGCCAGCTCGGTTTTCAGCTGCTCGACCTGCTCGCGCAGGGCGAATTCCAGCACATCGATACTGACATCGTCATTGGGCACCCCGGAAAGCACGAACAGTGTTCCGTACAGGGCGGTCATGCCATAACTGGCGCTGGCACTGCTGGCAATCTGCTGGCCGCGAATCAAATAGCGACTCAGGCGCGCGCTGTCGCCACCGTCCAGTACACCGGCCAGCACTTCCAGGGCATAGACTTCCCATTCAGCTTCCACGTTTTTGATAACCGGCGCCTTGTAACCCATAACCAGATAAGGCACTTTCGCCGGTAGCTCCACGCTCAGGCGCCGGGTACCGTACTGTTTTGCTTCCCGGCGTGGTTTCACCGGCGGTACGGGCGTGCGCGGCAGCGGGCTGAAATACTGTCTGGCCAGACGGAAAACCTGCTCGGCTTCAACATCACCGGCCACCACCAGGGTGGCATTGTTCGGTGCATACCAGGTTTTGTACCAGTTACGTACATCATCAATGGTGAGGGTTTCCAGGTCTTCCATCCAGCCAACAATGGGACGTCGGTAGGGACTGTTGGTAAAGGCCACGGCATTGAAGCGTTCATAGGTCAGCGAGGTGGGCTTGTCCTCGGTGCGCAAACGGCGCTCCTCCTTCACCACCTCGATCTCCTTTTTGAACTCGCTTTCCTGCAGCAGCAGGTTGCGCATGCGGTCGGCTTCCAGTTCCAGACACAGTTCCAGGCGATCACTGGCGATTTTCTGGAAATAGGCCGTATAATCCTGACCGGTAAAGGCATTTTCATCACCCCCATTGGCGGCAATAATCTCGGAAAACTCGCCGGCAGGGTGTTTTTCGGTGCCCTTGAACATCATGTGCTCAAGCACATGGGAAACACCGGTGATGCCGTCATGCTCGTAACTGGCGCCGACCCGGTACCACACCTGGGATACCACCACCGGCGCGCGGTGATTTTCGATGACCAGCACTTTCATGCCATTGGAAAGTACGTGTGAATGCACCGCCTGGTCCGGCGTTTCATCCAGTGGCGGCTCACTGTGAAACAGCAGCCAGCCAAGCGCCACTGTCATCAGTACGACAATGGCCGCGATCGATTTCATTTTCATTATCTGGTCAGCCCCGCGCCGAATCGGCGTCATTTGTTACTGGATATTTCACTCAATTATTTTTTATAAACTTGTTTATCAACTGTCAGCCAGTGATGATAGGATATCGTTTTATTTTTATCGTTGCGAATTCTCATGTTTGGCTTTCTAAAACGCAAACAGAAAAAAACCACACCAGAGGCTCCGGAGCAGGCGCCTGCAGAACAAGCTGCAACGCAGAGCGCCGCTGCTGAAGCGGTTCCTGCCGAAGCCCCGGTTGTTTCCGAGCCCCGCACATCAACCGAGCAGGAACCGGCGCCCGCCGATTCAGGCCAGTCCGATTCAGGTCAGTCCGACTTAAGCCAGTCCCTGGAAAAAACCCGGCGCACCTTTGCCGATGGCATGGCCGACTTCCTGCTGGGCAGGAAAAAGATCGACCAGGAACTGCTCGATGAGCTCGAAACCCGGCTGCTCAGCGCCGACGTGGGTATGGATGCTACCACAACCATCATCGATGAACTGCAAAACAGCCTGTCACGCAAGGCGCTGAACGACGTCGAGGCCCTGCACCTCAAGCTGACCGAGATCATGACCCGCATCCTGCAGCCCTGCGAACAGCCCCTGGATACCAGCCGCGCCAAACCCTTCGTTATCCTCGTGGTCGGCATCAATGGCGCCGGCAAAACCACCAGCATCGGCAAGCTGGCGCACCATTTCAAACAGCAGGGCAAGTCCGTGCTGCTGGCCGCCGGTGACACCTTTCGCGCCGCCGCGGTGGAACAGCTGCAGACCTGGGGCCAGCGCAATGATGTACCGGTAGTCGCCCAGGGCACCGGCGCCGACCCGGCATCGGTTATCTTTGACGCCGTACACTCGGCAAGTTCAAAAAATATCGATATCGTTATCGCCGACACCGCCGGCCGCCTGCACACCCAGGACAACCTGATGGACGAGCTGGCCAAGATCAAGCGCGTGCTCGGCAAGATCGACCCCGAAGCGCCGCACGAAACCCTGATCGTCATGGACGCCGGTTTCGGCCAGAATGCCCTGCACCAGGTACAGCAGTTCCACGACAGCATCGGCCTCACCGGCCTGGCCGTGACCAAGCTCGACGGCACCGCCAAAGGCGGCATACTGTTTTCCATTGCCACCAGCCTGAAACTGCCGGTAAGATTTATCGGGGTGGGAGAAGGCATCAATGATCTCAGGCCATTCAGGGCGCGGGAGTTTGTTGAAGCTTTGCTGGATTAACGATAAATCTTAGTGAATAACGAATAGTGAACAGTGAACAGTTGAAAAGCAACAACACGTGCTCACCTTCGGTGAGCAAAAACTGTTCACTATTCACTATTCACTATTCACTGTTACGCAGTAACCCCCGTGATTCACTTCGATAACATCAGCAAACGCTACCCCGGCGGTCATGAGGCGCTGAGCCATACCAGCTTTCGCCTGGGCAAGGGGCAGATGGCTTTTCTTACCGGGCACTCCGGGGCGGGCAAGAGCACCCTGCTGAAACTGATCGCCATGATCGAGCGACCCACGCGCGGACAGATTTTTCTTGACGGGGTTAATCTGAACAATATCAGCAACCGCAAGATTCCCTATATCCGTCGCAATATCGGTATTATTTTCCAGAACCATCACCTGCTCTATGACCGCTCGGTATTCGACAATGTCGCCATGCCGCTGATTATCCAGGGTTACCGCCAGCACGAAATTCACAAGCGGGTGCGCGCCGCGCTCAACCAGGTGGGACTGCTGAAAAAGGAAAAGATGGACCCGATTACGCTTTCCGGCGGTGAGCAGCAGCGCGTAGGTATTGCCCGCGCCATTGTGCACAAGCCGCTGCTGTTGCTGGCCGACGAGCCCACCGGCAATCTCGACCCGGAGCTGTCACTGGAGATCATGCAGCTGTTCGCGCGTTTCAACCAGGTCGGCACCACGGTGCTGATCGCCAGCCATGACCTCGACCTGATCGAGCAGATGGGCGCGCCGGTCATCAGTCTGGCGGATGGCCGCATCGTACACAACGGCCTGCCCTTTACCGCCGACAGCGTGGCCTGAGGAACACGCATGGCTATACGCAAAAGCAAACGCCAGTCCAGCCGCAAGCCCGAGCGAAAGCCGGGCCGTGCTCAGATCCGGGGCCGCAATACACGCAATACCAGTCATAAACCCGCACGCCTGCGCCCCTGGCTGGGCAACCATGCGCGTGACGCCCTGGCCAGCCTGGGGCGGCTTTACGCCGAGCCGGTCGCCACCCTGATGACCGCCGCCGTTATCGCCATCGCCCTGGCGCTGCCCACGGGACTGTTTATTGCCCTGTCCAATATCGCCCAGCTCAGCGGTGACTGGGACGGTTCCACACAGATATCCCTGTTCCTGAAAACCGATATCAGCCGGGCCGAGGCGGAAAAACTCAAAAGCCGGCTGGAAAAGCACAAGGATATCCGCCGTATCGAACTGATCGACAAGGACAAGGGGTTGCAGCAGTTCAGGGAAATCTCCGGTTTTGGCGACGCCCTGAAATACCTCGACGAAAACCCGCTGCCTATCGTACTGGTGGTGCAGCCGCGAATGCGCGCCGACCAGCCCGACATGGCGGCGCAGCTGGTAAAACAGCTGGGCGGAATCAAACAGGTGGAGCTGGCGCAACTGGACGTGCAATGGGTAAAACGCCTGTATACCTTCCTGGAAATCGCCAACCGCGCTATCTGGGTCATTGGCGCCCTGCTGGCAGTGGCGGTACTGCTGATTATCGGCAATACCATCCGCCTGCATATCCAGAACCGGCGCGAGGAAATCGAGGTCTCCAAGCTGATCGGTGCCTCCGATGCCTTTATCCGCCGCCCCTTTCTCTACACCGGCCTGTGGTATGGCCTGATCGGCGGCCTGCTGGCCTGGATTATCACCCAGGTTTCGCTGCAGCTGATTGAGGAGCCCGTCCACCGTCTCGCCCTGCTCTATCACAGCGATTTTCGCCTCAGCGGGCTGGGCTTCGGCGATACCCTGCTGCTGATCATCATCAGCGCCACCCTGGGCCTG
>DRLE01000139.1 GCA_011051475.1 Gammaproteobacteria bacterium | reverse complement strand
GCGATATACAGCATGCGCTGTCCGGTCTGCTCGGCAAACAGGGTGTGTATCTGCGGTGACTTGCTGTGTTCGATCGGATTGCCGAAAACCGCATAGCGGTCGATAAGTTCAGTCATTTTCTCGAATTGTAAAATCTTATCTTATGAAACCAGGGTTTCTTGATATGGGGCGTCATTGCGAGCGCAAGCGAAGCAATCTCGCTCAGATGCCATCTTAACCAGATTGCTTCGCTTGCGCTCGCAATGACATGGTTTTGGCATAGCCCGGCGGTAGCGGGCAGCAATCAGGACTCACTCAGCCACTTTGCTACGGTTTTGGCGTAGTAGCTGAGAATGCCATCGGCGCCGGCGCGCTTGAAGCCCAGCAGGCTTTCCATCACCACGGCCTTTTCATCCAGCCAGCCGTTCTGCGAGGCGGCCTTGAGCATGGCGTATTCGCCGCTGACCTGGTAGACATAGGTGGGTACGGCAAATTCGTCCTTTACCCGGCGCACGATATCCAGATAGGGCATGCCGGGTTTGACCATAAACATATCGGCGCCTTCCTGGATATCCATGGCCACTTCCTGCAGGGCTTCATCGGAATTGGCCGGGTCCATCTGGTAGCTGTACTTGTTGCCGCCACCGAGATTGGCAGCCGAGCCGACCGCGTCGCGGAACGGGCCGTAAAAACTGGAGGCGTACTTGGCGGAGTAGGCAAGTATGCGGGTGTGAATAAAGTTTTCCGCTTCCAGCGCTGTGCGGATGGCGCCGATGCGTCCGTCCATCATGTCCGACGGGGCGACAATATCAGCGCCGGCGCGGGCGTGTGACAGGGCCTGCCTGACCAGCACCTCGACGGTTTCATCGTTCATGACATAGCCGCTGTCGTCGATCAGCCCGTCCTGGCCGTGGCTGGTAAAGGGGTCGAGGGCCACGTCGGTAATGACGCCAAGCTCGGGGTAGTTGTCCTTGAGCGCGCGCACGGCGTTCTGCGCCAGGCCGTCCGGGTTCCAGGCCTCGGCGGCATCATCGGATTTTCTGTCGCTGGAGACGACAGGAAACAGGGCAAGCGCCGGAATGCCCAGTGCCAGGCATTCGCCAGCCTCGATCAGCAGCTGATCGAGGCTGACGCGCTCGACGCCCGGCATGGAGTCGACCGCTTCACGCCGGTTGTCACCTTCGATAACAAACATCGGGTAGATCAGATCGTTGCAGCTGAGCGTATGTTCGCGCATCAGGCGACGGGAAAAATCATCTTTGCGCATGCGCCGCATGCGCCTGGCGGAAAAAGGGCCGGTTGTCGTCACGGTTTGCTCCACAGTTAGGAAATGGGACCAGAGAATAGGCATATTGTAACAGGCTCTGATATTGGTGGTAGTATCCGTGTAAAGATTATGAAAATGGAGAAATCAGGAGAAAAACCATGTCAAAACAATTTTACCTTTTGAAGCGGCAGTACCGTGGCATCTGGATGATATTTCTGTTGCTGTCTGCATCGGCCGCTATGGCGGCAGGGCAGGTCGATACAGTCTATCGTCAAAGCGTGGATAAACCCGTGGCAGAGGTTTACGACAAGCTGTATAAAAGCCTGGAAGACGCACGTTTCTATGTCGTCTTTGAACCCGATATCGGCAAAAGCCTGGCGCGTTTTTCCGAAAAGTGGGGTGATGATTACAACCGTAATGGTCTCAGCGCCATCCGCAGCATGGTGTTCTGCAACGGCTGGTATGCCAATCAGGTCAGTAACCTCGACACCGGCATGCTGGGGCTTTGTCCCCTGCACCTGACGTTGATCGAAAAGGACGGCAGAACCACGGTACTGTTCAACCGGCCCAGCGTGATTGCCGCCGGCAGCCCGGCGCTTGAAGTCATCAGGGAGATAGAATCGGAGGTAATCGAGGCGATTGCTCAGGGGCTTAAGTAGGCGTTTCAACGGTAATCAGCTGTAAAAGGCCGCAAAAGCGGCCTTTTTTTATGATTTCGTGTTCCAAGCCGGGTGATTACTGGAATTATTGGCGCAAATTGCTATAAATAATGACATAAATGCGACCAAATCCAGGTGGTTTAACAGGGTTTTTATCCGGGGGCATATCCGGATTTTTTATTTTGCTGTTTAGCGCCACTGACCCGCGGCAGTCGCCCGGACTGTCCTTATCGAATTTTGGGGAACCAGCATGCCTGAAAATGCCAGCAAGCAGCGAGTGCTTATTGTTGAAGAATCCGCGACCCTGCGTTACATGCTGGGCAAAACGATTCAGAAACAGGGCTATGAGGTTGAAACCGTTGAAAGTTTTGAGGAGGCCATAGACAGCCTGCCGAGCAAAACCTACCAGTTTCATGCCATCCTGGTCGGCTGGCCCAATTATGAACATTTCGACGAATCACGCAAGTTGCTGGTGATTCTTGATCGCGAGCCCTACAGCGAGGTACCGGTTATCCTGCTGTCGAATGATCCTGAGCCGGAGCTGCTCAACTGGATGAGCACGCGCAAATCCACCGCCCTGGTACCCTGGGGCAACTACCAGGAAGTCACCGCTTCCCTGCAGTCCATGCTCAACCCGGTTGATCCTGCGCCGGTGATCGAGCAGCGTCAGAACCTGCGCCACAGCCGGCCGACAAGAGTACTGTTCGTGGATGACTCACGCAGTATCCGTACCTATTACCAGCGCATGCTGGAGCGCAATAACTACGAAGTGATTACCGCTGACTCGGTTGACGATGCTTACGCGATTGCGCGTGAAAAACCGGTTGATATCGCCATAATCGATTATTTTATGCCCGGGCAGAATGGTTATGTGCTTTGCCAGAAACTGCGTGATGATCCTCTGACCTCCGATATACGCACCGCGGTGATTACCGGTACCTACCTGGATTCGGTCATCCGCGACTGCCTGGAGGCCGGTGCCATCGAGTGTATGTTCAAGAACGAAGCAGAGGAGCTTTTTCTCGCGCGCCTTTCCAGTATCCGTCGTTTTATCGAAGTGCAGCGCTCCATCGAAGAGCAGCGCGAGAACCTGGCCGCCATTCTGGAGTCTGTCGGCGAAGGCGTTTACGG
>DRLE01000138.1 GCA_011051475.1 Gammaproteobacteria bacterium | reverse complement strand
GTGAGCATTGAACACCTCCTTGCAAACGCCACAACGCACATATCCCTCTGCCATATTGAGCTGGGTTTCCGTGATGCGAAAACGGGTGTGGCAATGTGGGCACTGTGTCTGCATAAAAAATGAAACTTTAAGGAAGTTTTAAGTTTTAGGTTCTAAGGAACCTCTGATTAATGTCATTTTGAGCGGAACGAAATGAAGTCGAAAAATCTTATTCTCCGTAACTCGTTGATCGCACAGTAGTAAAAGATCCTTCGACTTCGCTACGCTGCGCTCAGGATGACAAAGTCGTTATTAATCAGAGGTTCCCTAAGTTTCTAAACTTACAACATATAACTTATAACATACAACTTATAAATCAAATCCGGCATTGCCTTGCAGGCCGCCGCTGTGCAGGACAATAATACGGCTGCCGCGGGGAAATTCACCGGCCTTGATCATCTGCCACAGACCGTAGAACATTTTACCGGTGTAGACCACGTCAAGCATAATGCCGTACTGCCGGTGAAACCGGCGGATAAAATCAAGCAGCTGGTCGCTGGCCCTGGCATAGCCACCAAAGTGAAAGCGGGTTTCTATGGACCAGTCAGGCTGCCCTATGGTTGTCTGCTTTGTGTTTGTCTGTCCGCTGCCTTCGCGCAAAAAACGCCTGACCTCGTCATTGAGAAAGTCACCGCCCTTGAGGGCGGAAAAGCCGATGGCCCGTTGTCCCGATTTCAGTCGGGTAATAAGGCCGGCCAGGGTGGCGCCTGTGCCGCTGGCACTGCAGATAATATCAAAGGCCTGGCCCCGGGTTTCTATCTCATCAACGATTTCCGCACAGCCCTGTAGTGCCAGGGAATTGCTGCCGCCCTCGGGCAGGATATAGGGATTATGGTACTGTTTGGTCAGCGCCCTGAGAAAATCGGGCTGGTTTTTCTGGCGGTAGCGCTGCCGGTCGAGAAAATGCAGTTGCATACCGTTGTCTGCCGCTGTGCGCAGGGTCGGGCTGGGGGTATCTGTTTCTTCGCCGCGAATCAGGCCGATGGTGTTAAAACCGAAGTGGCGCCCTGCGGCAGCGGTGGCGTGGATATGGTTGGACCAGGCACCACCAAAGGTGAGCAGGGTATTGTGCTTGTGTCTGCGTGCCTCGACCAGGTTGTATTTCAGCTTGCGCCATTTATTACCGCCGAAATCCGGATGGATCAGGTCATCACGCTTGATAAAAAGCTGAATGCCGGCGCGGGCAAGAAAGGGACTGTCGAGGGGCTGTAACGGACTGTCGCCGGGCTGAAAATGTTCCGGGCTATCGTTTTCCGAACTATGGCTTACCGGCTTACTGCTGGCGTTTGACAACGTGAATTACATTGCTGTATTCAAAATAGACCACGCGGTCGGGATAGGTCCAGCGGGTAATCGGCGGCTGGCCAACGCTGTCGGATATGGAGATGGGCTGGCCGAGTTCACGTTGCACCTTGTCCATGCTGGCACCACGGCGCGGCGTGTCCAGTACCTGTACGGGAATGCTCTGTCCGGGCTGGATCTCCACCGGCTGCAGCTGCAGCACATCGCCGCTGTGCTGCTGTACGCTGGCCTCGGGTTGCTGCTGCATGATTATCTCAACCGAAGAAGGCATGGCAGGGCGATTTTCGCCTTCGCCGGCGGTATCGGGATTCATCGCCCGCTGTTCATCAGAGGATTCGGCGTGCATGGTGTGTTGCGCTTCTTCCATGGCCGGTCGGTCAGCCAGTGCATTGCCGGGCGCCAGGCCAAGCAGAAGAAAGACGGGCGCAGCGAGCCTTACGGACTGCAGCAGTGAGGTATTCAGCGATTTGATTTTTAGCATGGCCTTGTAATTTGGTGATTTTGCTTTAATCAAGTGTAGCACCAGTTTGTCAAAGTGCAGCTAAGTGACTCATTAATCGCTGAATTTTTTCATAACCAGGCAGGCATTGGTGCCGCCGAAACCGAAGTTATTGGACATGGCCAGCTGTATATCCACATTGTCACGGCGCTCGGTCACTATAGGCATGCCGGCCGCCTTTTCGTCGATGTTCTCGATATTGGCCGAGGCCTGGATAAAGTTGTGCTGCATCATCAGCATGGTGTAAATGGCTTCCTGTGCGCCGGAGGCGCCCAGTGAATGCCCGGCCAGTGATTTACTGGAGCTGATGGGCGGGATTTTGTCGCCGAAGGTTTCACGAATGGCGTAAAGCTCCTTGGTGTCACCGACAGGGGTGCTGGTGCCGTGCGAGTTGATGTAGTCCAGTTCGCCATCAACATCCTGCATTGCCATCTGCATGCAGCGAATGGCGCCTTCACCGGACGGAGCCACCATGTCGACGCCGTCGGAAGTGGCGCCATAGCCGACGATTTCCGCATAGATAGGCGCGCCGCGTTTCAGCGCGTGTTCGAGTTCCTCGACCACGACACAGGCGCCGCCACCGGCAATAACAAAGCCGTCACGGTCAGCATCGTAGGTGCGTGAAGCTTTTTCCGGGGTGTCGTTGAAGTGGGTGGACAGTGCGCCCATGGCGTCGAACAGCATGCTCAGGGACCAGTGTTCCTCTTCGCCGCCACCGGCAAAGATAATGTCCTGCTTGCCCATCTGTATCAGTTCATAGGCGTTGCCGATGCAATGCGTGCTGGTGGCGCAGGCGGAGCTGATGGAATAGTTGACGCCCTTGATGTGAAACGGCGTGGCCAGACAGGCGGAAACCGTGCTGGCCATGGTGCGCGGCACCATATAGGGGCCGACGCGACGAATACCCTTGCTGCGCAGAATATCGGCGGCCTCTACCTGGTTGGCAGAAGAGGCGCCACCGGAACCCATAATAATACCGGTACGGATATTGGAAACCTGGTTTTCATCCAGCTTTGCATCTGCAACAGCCTGCTGCATGGCAATATAGGCAAAGGCAGCGGCATCGCCCATAAAACGCTTGACCTTGCGGTCGATAAAGTCATCCACATTGATGTCAATGCTGCCGGCTATCTGGCTGCGCATGCCGATGTCGGCATATTCCTGCTTGAATTTAATACCGGAGCGACCTTCTTTCAGAGATTCCAGTACGGCGTCTTTATCGTTACCCAGACAGGAAACAATACCGATACCGGAAATAACAACTCGTTTCATTTCAACACCTTAAAAATTTTCAGTTGAGGTAAACAGTCCTACACGTAAATTTTTTGCCACATAGATTTCACGGTCGTCAACCGACAGGGTCGCATCGGCGATGCCCATGACCAGGCCGCGGGCGATAATACGCTTGATATCAATCTGGTAATTGACCTGTTTGGCGGTGGGCAGCACCTGGCCGGTGAACTTGACTTCACCCACGCCCAGGGCGCGACCGCGGCCGGGGTGCCCCAGCCAGCCCAGGTGAAAGCCGACCAGCTGCCACATGGCATCAAGGCCGAGGCAACCGGGCATGACCGGGTCATTGATAAAGTGGCATTCGAAAAACCACAGGTCAGGCTTGATATCCAGTTCCGCCTTGATTTCACCCTTGCCGTAGGCACCACCGTCTTCGGCGATATGGGTAATGCGGTCCAGCATCAGCATGTTCGGCGCCGGCAGTTGCGCATTGCCCGGGCCAAACAGTTCGCCGCGGGTACAGGCAATCAGGTCGTCGTAGTCATAGGCGCTGGGTCTTTCAGCAGAATCCTTATCGGCAAGCATGTTATCTCTCAGTGTGGTTTTGTATTTGTTAATTAACCGCTAATTTTATCGGAAAATACTGTACGATGATATGATTGTTATCAAGTAATATTTTCAGCGATGGACGAGTTATTTCTTCTATTAATCCTGGCCGGCGGCATCTGGTATTGGTGGGATACCCAGAAAAGCAACGAAATGGCGCTATTCGTCTGTCGCCAGAAGTGCGACCAGGCGGCGGTACAGCTGCTTGACGCCACTGTAAGCCGTCAGCGCAGCTGGCTGCGGCGTGATCATAACGGCCGGGTGCAGATCTGCCGGCTGTACAGCTTTGAATACAGCGACAGCCAGACGAATGACTTTGGCCGGCGTGAACACGGCTATATTGTGCTGATCGGCAAACAGGTGGTGGAAACCCGTCTGCCTGCGCTGGATCGGGCGAGGGTCCAGCTGCATTGAGGCACTGAATGCAGCTGGAAAAAAGCCGCCTGAAATTTCGCTTCAAGCGGCTTTTTTTCTGCTCTGATAATGCATGGATGCAGTATTCAGGGGCTTCCTAGTTGGTAAAGAAGCGTTTTTCAAATTTCAGACGGGCCGCCCGGCTTTCGCCTTCGGGGACGATTTTCAGGTCAAACTTGAGAAATTCGCCATCGCTGATCTTGACGTCAGCCAGATAGTAAATGGCATTGCCTTCATGGATTTCACGAAATTCCAGTTTTTTCAGCTGTCCGGTCAGGTTGCTGGCATGGCCGGTAACCTTTGCTGCCGTGGGTTTGCCGGTTGTGTTCATGACCTTCTTCAGTACGGCAATATTAATCAGTGCGCGGTTGCTGGCGCGGGCCAGACCGTACTGCTTGGCGACTTCAGGAGATATGGTGTCACTGCGAAAGGCGTTGTAGTGCACAACATAGTCGCCGAACTCTTTCGAGCTTTCGGCACTGGCGCCGAAGCTGGCAAGAGATAAAACAAAAAGAAATAACACCTTCAGAAATTTGCTGCTTGAATGTTGCATATCCGTACTCCTGGCTGTATCGCTTTTATTATTGATAATGATTCTGAACTTGAGACAGCGTGCTCGCTGTATTTGTTCAAAATATCTGTTTCATCGCTGCGTAATGGTTAAAAACGCATTTACAGAAACAGGCCTGTTTCAATAGTAGTACGCCTGAGAACTCGATACAACCGTTATTTGGCATTGTGGATAGTGTCCACCAGAGCCCTGCCGATACATTCGTAGCGCCAGCCATGGCAGATGCCGAGCGTGTTCAGGGCTTCCTCATTGTCACGTTCTGACTGCAGTATCAGTTGTTCCAGATCCTTTCGTGAGCACAGAATGCCGGTCGACAGCCCCAGCTCGCCGGCTTTTTCGGCAAGCTGCTGTTGCAGTTTTTTCAGCAGGCCTTTCTGCCGGTCGTCAAGAATACTGAACTGGTTGTCCGGCCACTGTTCGGCAGGAAGCTGCCGCGCCTGCGTGATGGTATCGAGCAGTGTTTGCAGTTCCTGTGTATTCAGTCGCTGCCGGCGGTCGAGCATGGCCTGCAGTGCGTGTAACTCATCGGGCGGGTTAAAGGCCAGATCAACAACGATATTGTCGGCCATAACCTTGCGCCGGGTCAGGTCCTTTTGTTGTGCCAGCTGTTCACGCCAGCGGGCAATGGCCTGGACCACGGCCAGTTTTTTGCGGTTAAGCCGGCTGCTGCCCTTGACCCGTTTCCACAGCCTGTCCATGTCGACCTGGAAATTGTTTTCATTGCAATGCACGTGCCGGCTGTCTTCTTCAAACCAGGCCTTGCGTCCTGCCTCGTCAAGCTTTCTGTCCAGTGTCTGCTGTAACTGGTAAAGATAGAAAACATCGTCCCCGGCGTAGTCAATCTGTTTTTGTGTCAGCGGCCGCTGCAGCCAGTTGGTGCGGGTCTGTGACTTGTCGAGCTGCACGCCCAGTTCCTTTTCCACCAGTGCGGCATAGCCGATCTGCTGGTGTTCGTCCAGCAGGGCATGAGCGAGCTGGGTGTCGTAGATGTTTACCGGGGCTTCACCAAGGTAGTAATACAGTACCTCCATGTCCTGCGAGCAGGAGTGGAAAACCTTGCGCAGATGTTCATCCAGCAGGATTTTTTTCAGTGCCGGGCGGGCGTCAAAGGCCAGCGGGTCGATACAGGCGACGATACTGTCGGTGGCGATCTGTACCAGCGCCAGTTTCGGGTAATAGGTGGTTTCGCGGAAAAACTCGGTGTCAACGGCAATCAGATTGTTCTCAAGCTTTTCAGGCTGCAGTTGTTCTGCCAGTTCATGCATCTGGCTGTCATTTTCAATCAGTACGGGTTTCATAGGGTTTTAAGGCCGGACCTGTTGTTGTGTTGCAGCTGTATCGATCAGTTTTTTGGTTGCAGCAGTTCGATTTCGTAGCCGTCGGGGTCGGCGACGAAGGCCAGCAGGGTTGTGCCGGCATTCATCGGTCCCGGTTCGCGGATGATCCTGCCACCGGCTTTGCGGATTCTTTCGGCGGCTTCATAGACATCGTCAACCTCGATGGCGAGATGGCCGAAACCGTTGCCCAGGTCATAATGGTCGGTATCCCAGTTATAAGTCAGTTCCAGGGCGGTATTGTGAGCCTCGTCACCGTAGCCGAGAAAGGCAAGGGTAAACCTGCCCTCGGGGTAGTCTTTCTGTCGCAGCAGGCTCATGCCAAGCACCTCGGTATAGAATTTTACGGAGGCTTCCAGGTTGCCCACCCTGAGCATGGTGTGTAGTAAGCGCATTGTATTCTCCCGTAAGCAAACAGGTTCCGGTTATTATCCTGCGGGCTATATTAACGTATAATCCGGTCTGAATACCGGATTTCTTCAGGTGGGAATATGCTCGACTTTTCATTCAATGCAACGGCTCTCAAAGACCTTTTTCACAGCACACTGGCGCCCTGGCTGCAGGAGGAATCATCCGCGGAAAAAGGTGATGGCAAGCAAACCCTGCCGGTGCTGCTGGAGGCCATGGATCAGGCCATCGACGTGATGGCGCGTGTTGATGCCGACAGCGCGGTGAAGGCGCAGATGAGCGCGGAAAGCCTGGGTCTGCTCGAAGAAAAGGATATCAGCCAGATCGGCCAGTATGCGCTTGACCTGCTCGAAGGCATGGTCGCTCTGGTGCAGCAGCAGACCGGTGAGCAGCCACGCGAACTGCTGCGTTTGAGCATACCGATCTCACTCTGGGTGGCGCGCCACGGAGGCCGGTTGTCACAGATCGACATGGTGGTTAACTCGCTGGCCGGCCTGGCCAATGAAATCGTCGAGCCGCATCTGCTGGAAGAGCTGACCGGTATTATCCGTGAAGTGATCGATGCGGTGGATGATGATATCCGCCGGGATGTCGAGCAGACGAATATGATGCGCCCGTGGCGGGTGCTGAACCTGAACTACGGCATCGTCGCCACGCGCAGCCACAATCCGGAACTGATCGAGCAGGCCTATGATGCCCTGATTAAAAACCTGCCCAATGACGCCCGGCAGTTTTTCCGAGAAGGCATGCAGCAGATGGATATTATCGGTTACCCCGAGGAAGTACGTGAAGTAGTGCAGCGATACAATGATATGTGGGGCGCCGGGGATTCATTGCATTAGAAGCCAGAAGCGATTTCACCACAGAGAACACGGAGGACACAGAGTTGCTGGTTATTGTTTTAATGATAAAAGGCTTATAATCTCTGTGTCCTCCGTGTTCTCTGTGGTTAAAGCTTTTCGTTCATGG
>DRLE01000137.1 GCA_011051475.1 Gammaproteobacteria bacterium | reverse complement strand
GAGCTGACGGTTATCGATCAGTTTGGCATTGAACTCGCCACCATGGTTCCGGCGGGCGTTGGAATAAGTTTGTCTGATGCCACGCGGACGCTGTACGACGGACAATCGCTGACTGACATGCTGATCTTTGACGGTAGCGAGTTTACCGACATGCGGCTGATTCTGGACTGGGAAATCCCGGAACTTTATGATCCATACGGTGACCCGATCAATGATTACTATGGTTTTTATGAGTTAGAAGGAACCATTGATAGTGTACGTGTTACTGCCGTACCCGTCCCTGCTGCTGCGTGGCTGTTCGGCTCAGGCCTGCTGGCACTCATCGGTATGGGAAGAAAATCGCGCAGGGCATAACCCCGACAACATCCATAAGTACCCGTCATGGGGAATGGTACAAAAAAACGAGCCTCTGTGAGGCTCGTTTTTTTTACAACAGGAAAACAGGCCCAGAGAATCAACTATAGATACCATGCTCACGCGTTGAGAGGAAAGTTATCTTCGGCCATTTTTCCATGGTCATATCCAGGTTAACCCGGGTCGGGGCGATATAAGCCAGATCGCCGGCATGGTCCAGCGCCAGGTTGGCGCTCTGGCGCTGCTTGAATTTCGCCAGTTCTTTTTCATCATCGCATTCCACCCAGCGCGCGGTGGTCACATTCACCGCCTCAAATTCGCAGTCAACGCCGTACTCATCCTTGAGGCGGTGCTTGACCACTTCGAACTGCAGCACACCGACCGCACCGAGGATCAGGTCGTTATTGTTCAACGGCCGGTAAAGCTGGGTGGCGCCTTCCTCGCAGAGCTGAATCAGGCCTTTCTGCAGGGCCTTCATTTTCAGCGGGTCTTTGAGCTGGGCGCGGCGGAACAGTTCCGGAGCGAAATTGGGGATACCGGTAAAAGCCAGGTCCTCGCCCAGGGTAAAGGTATCGCCGATGCGCATGGTGCCGTGATTGTGCAGACCGATAATATCGCCGGTATAAGCCTCATCAACATGACCACGCTCGGAGGCCATAAAGGTGACCGCGTCGGCCAGCTTGATATCCTTGCCCAGGCGCACGTGTTTGACCTTCATGCCCTTTTGATACATGCCTGAGCAGATACGCACAAAGGCGATGCGGTCACGGTGCCCCGGGTCCATATTGGCCTGTATCTTGAAGACAAAGCCGGTAAATTTTTCTTCTTCCGGCTCGACAATGCGGGTCTGGGTTTCCCGCGGCCGTGGCGGCGGCGCGAAGTCATTGAGCGCATCGAGCAGTTCGGCGACACCGAAATTGTTGATACCCGAACCGAAGAATACCGGCGTCATTTCACCGCGCAGATAGGCATCCAGATCGAATTCATGGCTGGCGCCCTTGACCAGCTCGACCTCCTCGCGCAGCTCTTCGGCCATGCTGCCGAGGATTTCATCCAGCTCCGGATTATCCAGGCCTTCGACCACATCACCCTGCTGTATCTTGCCGCCGTGGGTGGCGCTGAAAAAATGCACGGTATCGGTGGCAAGATTGAATACGCCCCTGAAATTCTTGCCCATACCGATGGGCCAGGTAATGGGCGCACACTGTATGCTGAGGATATCCTCGATCTCATCAAGAATATCGATGGGTTCGCGCGCCTCGCGGTCCATCTTGTTGACGAAGGTAATAATCGGCGTGGTACGCAGGCGGCAGACATCCATCAGCTTGATGGTGCGCTCTTCCACGCCTTTGGCCGCGTCGATGACCATCAGCGCGGAATCCACTGCCGTCAGGGTGCGGTAGGTATCCTCGGAGAAGTCGGCATGGCCCGGGGTGTCGAGCAGGTTGATAATGCAGTCCTTGTGCGGAAACTGCATCACCGATGAGGTCACCGAAATGCCGCGCTGCTTTTCCAGCTCCATCCAGTCGGAGGTGGCATGGCGCGCCGCCTTGCGCCCCTTCACCGTACCCGCCATCTGGATAGCACCGCCGAACAACAGCAGTTTTTCCGTCAGGGTGGTTTTACCCGCATCGGGATGCGAGATAATGGCGAAGGTCCGCCGGCGTTTTACTTCATCTAAATAGGCCATAGCGGCGCAATTATAAAGGCTTTAACAAAAATAACGACAGACAGAAACTAGTAAAATAATTCTACCTGCACTATTCACTATTCACTATTCACTATTCACTGTTCACTGCCGGCAACGCCGGCCAGATACTTGGCCAGTATCAATGCATCCTCCCTGCCCTCATCGGCCGGATAATACGCCTTGCGCACGCCCAGCTCATGAAACCCCTCGGACTGGTACAACCTTTGCGCCGCAGTATTGGAGCGACGCACTTCCAGCAGCAACATGTCGACATCGGTCTGCCGGCATTTATCAATGAGATGGTGCAACAGGTAGCGCCCCAGGCCCTTCTGCTGATAGTCGGGGTGAATGCAGATATTGAGAATATGCGCCTCGCCCGGCGATAGCATGACCACACCGTAGCCGATAATGGCCTCATCCAGGGTCATGACCCAGGCGTTATAACCGATACGCAGACAGTCGCGAAAAATACCAATGGTCCAGGGATGCGGATAGGCAAGTTCCTCGACTTTAATCACCTGTGCCAGGTCGGTGTAGTCCATGGTGCGAATCTCGACCAGCGCGCGCATTTCCTGTCCCATATCCTGACGGTTCACGGCCATAACGGTTTTCTCAGCCTTGCGTCATCAGGGATTGCAGCAGTTGCAGGTCAGCCCAGGCCTTGCGCTTGTGCTGCGCCTCGGCCAGCAGTTCATGCGGCGAATAGCTGACCAGCAATGGCATGGAGGCAAAACGATAGGGACTGTCAGACTGCCCGGCCTGCAGGCTGTTACGCGTTGCCGGATTGATGGCCTCCCGCAGGGCATCCAGGCTATCGCCTTTCTGCAGCAGGCACTGCGCCGCGCTCTGCCCAAGCACGACCACAAGCCGCGGCTGCACTACCTGCAGCTGTTGCTCAAGATAGCCGCGACAGGCAGCCACTTCCGCCGGCGTTACCGTATGGCCTGCCGGCACCGGGCATTTTAGCAGGGTGGTGATGAATACACTGTCCAGGCCGACATCAATCGCTGCCAGCATTTTTCGAAACAGCTCACCGGCCTCGCCGCTGCAAAGCTCGCCGGCGGTTTCATCGTCGGCCTGCGGCGCCAGCAGGACAAAAGCAAGATCGGATGTTCTGTCTCCCCTGTCGACCAGCGCCTGACGGCGCGCCGTATGCAGCCCGCAGGACTGGCATTGCGCAATAATCTGCGCCAGTGGCAGGGGCTGATCGATAACCGGGTTTTCAGGAACAGACTTTTCTGGAACAGACCTTTCCGGAGCAGACTGATCCGCCGGCTTCGCTTCGGAACCCGAGACGGACGCAGGCGCACGATCAGTGACTGGCGGCTGCAGGCCTGCGGGCGCCAGCGGCTGCCAGCACTGTATCCCCATGGCATCCAGGTAGTAACGCCGGGTGTTCTCGTCCAGTGTGCAACCGCTGTTTTCTGCCATCAGAATCCGATCCTAAACATCGCCCAGTTGCGGATGCTCGCGGTCGACCGTTTTTTCCAGCTTGTTCAGGGCATTGATATAGGCATTGGCCGAGGCGATAACAATATCGGTATCGGCACCCTGCCCGCTGACAATGCGCCCGCCCTTTTCCAGGCGCACGGTAACTTCACCCTGGGCGTCGGTGCCGCTGGTAATATTGTTGACCGAGTACAGCTGCAACTGGGTATCGCTGTTGACCACGCTCTCGATGGCGCGGAACGAAGCATCGACCGGGCCACCGCCGGTGGCGCTGGCGCTGACTTCTTCACCACCGATTTCCAGCACCAGCTGGGCATTCGGGGTTTCACCGGTTTCGGAACAGACCTTCAAACTGATCAGCTTGAAGTGCTCGTTCTCGATCGCCCAGCTGGTATCGGCCACCAGCGCGCGCAGGTCTTCATCGAAAATCTCGTGCTTCTTGTCGGCCAGGTCCTTGAAACGGGAGAAGGCCTCGTTCAGTTCCTGTTCGGATGAAAGCTCGATATTCAGTTCCTGCAGGCGGCTGCGAAAAGCGTTGCGCCCCGAGTGCTTGCCCAGCACCATGCGGTTGTCCGACCAGCCCACATCCTGCGCCCGCATGATTTCGTAGGTCTCGCGGCTTTTCAGGATACCGTCCTGGTGGATGCCGGACTCATGGGCAAAGGCATTGGCGCCGACAATGGCCTTGTTCGGCTGCACCGGGAAACCGGTAATGCCGGAAACCAGCTTGGAACACGGCACGATCTGTGTGGTATCGAGACGGGTATCACAGCTGAACACATCCTGGCGGGTACGCACGGCCATGACCACCTCTTCCAGCGCGGCGTTACCGGCGCGCTCACCCAGGCCATTGATGGTGCACTCGACCTGACGGGCGCCGTTGAGCACCGCGGCCAGCGAATTGCCCACGGCCAGGCCGAGGTCGTTATGACAGTGTACGGAGAACACCGCCCGGTCCGAATTGGGAATGCGCTCAATCAGCTGTCTGATCAGCTCGCCGAACTGGTGCGGGATGTTATAACCCACGGTATCGGGGATATTGATGGTGGTGGCGCCGGCATCGATCACCGCCTCGATAATACGGCAGAGAAAATCCAGCTCCGAGCGTCCGGCATCCTCCGGCGAGAACTCGACATTGTCGGTAAACCCGCGCGCCATTTTTACCGCGTCCACCGCCTGCGCCAGCACATCATCCGGCTGCATACGCAGTTTCATTTTCATGTGGATGGGCGAGGTGGCGATAAAGGTGTGAATACGCGAGGAAGCGGCCGGTTTCAGCGCCTCACCGGCACGGCTGATGTCTTTTTCCAGCGCCCGCGCCAGGCCGCAGACGGTGCTGTCCTTGATGACCGATGCCACGGCCTTGACCGACTCGAAGTCGCCGGGGCTGGCAATGGGAAAACCGGCCTCGATGACGTCAACCCGCATCTTCTCCAGGGCTTTGGCAATACGCACTTTTTCATCCTTGGTCATGGAGGCGCCGGGGCTCTGCTCACCATCACGCAAGGTGGTATCAAATATGATCAACTGATCACTGTTGTGTTGAAATTCATTACTCATGACTTGACCTACAAATCAATAAACGGGGATATACCCGGGGCAAAAAAAACAGTTTGAGTGCGTATTACTCCTCGCCAGGAATGTGCTGACTGCCCTAGGGCAGGAGACGCAGGGACAGGAGGAGTAATAGAGAGTCTAACAGGAAAGGCACGGGCAAGGCTAACGCGAAAGGAGCGTTTGCGCGGGTTACAGCCTGTGCTACGGGAAATGACATGATAACTTTACTATAGCCAGATTGGGGCAAAGATACAAGTCTTGTGATAGAAACGTTTTTTGTTTTGCCGCAAAGGACGCAAACAGCGCAAAATTTGTTTTAGTCGTGTCATTACGAGCGTAGCGAAGTAATCTCGTTCATCGCCCGCCTTAACCAGATTGCTTCGCTACGCTCGCAATGACGGTACTTTGATATTTGCGCCCTTTGCGTCCTTCGCGGCAAGAATATCACCGCCGTTTCTTGATCCGCCGGGTAATACTCAGCGCCGGGCCTGACAGCGCATAGATCATAAAACCACCAAAGATCATAATCGGCGGGTCGATGGAGGCAAAGACAAAAATCATTACCACCGCCAGCATGGCAATAAAGGGCACCTTGTTGTGAAAATCGATGTCCTTGAAACTGTAGTAGGAAACATTACTGACCATCATCAGGCCAGCAAAGACGATAATGGCAAAGGCGATAATGGAAACATCCTCGCCCTTGATACCATTGTCATAACAGGCCCACATAAAACCGACCACCACGGCTGCCGCTGCCGGGCTGGGCAGACCCTGAAAGTAGCGCTTGTCGGTACTGCTTGCCCTGGTGTTAAACCGTGCCAGTCGCAGGGCCGCGGATGCCACGTACAGGAAGGCCGCCAGCCAGCCCAGCTTGCCCCAGTGCCAGCTGACATTGACCAGTGACTGCAGCGCCCATTCATACATCACCAGTGCCGGCGCCAGACCGAAGGAAGCCATATCGGCCAGGCTGTCATACTCGGCGCCGAACTCGCTCTGGGTATTGGTCATGCGCGCCACACGCCCGTCAAGGCCGTCGAGTATCATGGCAATAAAGATCGCCACCCCCGCCTGCTCGAACTTGCCCTGCATGGCGGCAACAATACCGTAAAAACCGGCAAACAGCGCCGCCGTGGTTATCAGGTTGGGCAGCAGATAAATTCCGCGCCGGCGTTTTTTCTCGGGTGAGTTATCGGGTATGTTTTCAGGTGTGTCCATGGTGGTAAGGATAGCCTAGTCGGATGGTGAGGTCTATTTTAAAAGCTTTTTGCCGCAAATAACGCGAATAAACGTAAATTTGTAAAAGCATATTATCCACCGTTTGAGCAAGCCTGCTTAAGCCCTGGCATAACAGGCAAGATTTGCCAGCAACGGCGACGCCTTATACAGGCCTATAGATTTTAAAAAGCCTTATTCACCACAGAGGACACGGAGGCCACAGCGTTTCCGGTTGAAGAAGCACACCAAAAGCAAAAAAGCTTTTCTCTGTGACCTCCGTGTCCTCTGTGGTAAAAATACTTAAAAACAAAAAAAGGGCCATAACGGCCCTTTTTTATGACAGGATCGGCTGATATCAGTTCTTGCTTTTATCAACAATCTTGTTGGCCTGGATCCAGGGCATCATGCTGCGCAGTTTGGCGCCGACTTCCTCGATCTGGTGCTCGCGGCCTTTCTTGCGCATGGCTTCCAGGTTTTTCGCACCGGAGTGCATTTCCTCAAGGAACTCACGGGCGAACTCGCCGCTCTGGATTTCGCCCAGGATTTTCTTCATTTCCGCCTTGGTGGCATCGTTGACCACGCGCGGGCCGCGGGTAAAGTCACCGTACTCGGCGGTATTGGAAATGGAGTAACGCATGTCGGCAATGCCGCCCTGGTACATCAGGTCGACGATCAGCTTGAGCTCGTGCAGACACTCGAAGTAGGCCATTTCCGGCGCATAACCGGCTTCCACCAGGGTTTCGAAACCGGCCTGTACCAGCGCGGTGGTGCCGCCACAAAGTACTGCCTGCTCACCAAAGAGGTCGGTTTCGGTTTCTTCGCGGAAAGTGGTTTCGATAATCGCGGTACGACCGCCACCGATAGCCGAGGCATAGGACAGGGCAATATCCTTCGCCGTGCCGGTTGCGTCCTGGGCAACAGCGATCAGGTCGGGGATACCACCACCGGCAACAAATTCGCTGCGTACGGTATGACCCGGCGCTTTCGGCGCAATCATAATCACGTCGAGATCGGCGCGGGGCTTGATGGCTTCGAAATGAATATTGAAACCGTGGGCAAAGGCCATGGCCGCGCCTTCCTTGATGTTCGGCTCGATCTGCTCGGTGTAGATGGCGGCCTGGTGCTCGTCCGGCGCCAGTATCATAACCACATCGGCCCAGGCAACACCGTCTTCGATGGACTTGACGGCAATACCGGCCGCTTCTGCCTTGGCGGCAGAGGAAGAGCCTTCACGCAGGCCGACACAAACATCGACGCCCGAGTCCTGCAGGTTGTTGGCATGGGCATGGCCCTGTGAGCCATAACCGATTATGCAGACTTTCTTGCCCTGAATAATGGAAAGGTCGCAATCTTTATCGTAATAAATATTCATTGTTTTATTGATCCGTAAACGTTATAAATTTAAAAAAACTGTTTTGGTGTGGCTGCCGGCTCTATATCATGCCCTTGTCGCCGCGGCCCATGCCGAGCTGGCCCGAGCGCACCACTTCGAGAATGGTAATACCCTGCAGCGCCTTGAGCACCGCATCGATCTTCTTGCTGTCGCCGGTAATTTCCAGGGTGTAGGTGGTATCGGTCATATCAATGATCTGGCCATCGAAGATATCCACGATGCGCTTGACCTCGTCACGCTGTTCGTTTTCCGCTTTCACCTTGATCAGGATCAGCTCACGCTCGACATGTTCATCCTTTGTCAGATCTACCAGCTTGACCACGTCCACCAGCTTGTTCAGCTGCTTGCAGACCTGCTCGACAATATCATCCGTACC
The DNA here is from genome assembly GCA_011051475.1 of Gammaproteobacteria bacterium. Classification (GTDB taxonomy): domain Bacteria; phylum Pseudomonadota; class Gammaproteobacteria; order SZUA-229; family SZUA-229. Next base: position 2,815 of record DRLE01000137.1, on the reverse strand, counting down.
GGTGGTCACCAGTGTCATCCGCGACAGGGATGGATCATCGGTCGGCGCCACGGTGAGCGACTCAATATTATAGGCCCTGGCGGAAAACAGCCCGGCCACGCGCGACAGTGCGCCCGCCTCGTTTTCCAGCAGAATGGAAACAATATGTCTTCTTGTCACTATTCTGCCTCCTATACCAGAATCATTTCGTTCATGCCGGCGCCGGCAGGAATCATGGGATAGACGTTCTCTTCACGGTCGGTGATAAAGTCGAGGAAGACCAGGCGGTCTTTCTGCGCGAAAGCCTCTTCCAGCGCGCCGCGAACATCGGACGGCTTTTCGATCTTGATACCGACATGACCGTAACTTTCCGCCAGGGCGACAAAATCCGGCAGCGAATCGAAATAGGACATGGCATAGCGTTTTTCATAGAAAAACTCCTGCCACTGGCGAACCATGCCCATATAGCCGTTGTTCAGGTTGACGATTTTCAGCGGCAGTGAATACTGCAGGCAGGTGGACAGCTCCTGTATACACATCTGGATACTGGATTCACCGGTAATACAGGCAACGGTTTCATCGGGATGCGCCAGCTGTACACCCATGGCCGCCGGCAGGCCGAAACCCATGGTGCCCAGACCACCGGAGTTGATCCAGCGACGCGGCTTGTCAAAACCGTAGTACTGCGCGGCAAACATCTGGTGCTGACCGACGTCCGAGGTAATAAAGGCATCGCCCTGCGTCACCTTGTGCAGCTCTTCAATGACATACTGCGGCTTGATCTTTTCACTGTTGCGGTCGTATTTCAGGCAATCCTGCGAACGCCATTCATTGATCTGCGCCCACCATTTTTCAAGCGCGCCCTTGTTAACCGTTTTATCGGTTTTATCCAGCGCCCTGTTCAGCGCGTCCAGTACCGGCGCGACTTCACCGACAATGGGAATATCGACCTTCACATTTTTTGAAATAGAGGCCGGATCCACATCGATATGGATAATCTTCGCATCCGGGCAGAATTTTTCCAGGTTGCCGGTAACACGGTCATCAAAACGCGCACCAATGGCAATCATCACGTCGCAGTGATGCATGCCCATATTGGCCTCATAAGTCCCGTGCATGCCCAGCATCCCCAGTGACAACGGGTCGCTGGCCGGAAACGCCCCGAGACCCATCAGGGTCTGGGTAATCGGATAGCCCAGCTTGCGCACAAACTCGCGCAGTTGCTCGGAACCGTTACCGAGGATAACGCCACCGCCGGTATAGATCATCGGGCGCTCGGCCGACAGAATCAGGTCAACGGCACGCTTGATCTGACCGTAGTGTCCCTTGACCGTCGGATTGTAGGAACGCATTTCGATCTTCTCGGGATAGACGAACTCGGTAACCTCGGCCGTAATATCCTTGGGAATATCGATAACAACCGGGCCCGGGCGACCGGTGGTCGCCACGTAGAATGCCTTTTTAAAGGTCTCGGCCACGTCTTTTACATCGTTAATCAGAAAGTTGTGTTTAACGATGGGACGGGTAATACCTACGGAATCCACTTCCTGGAAGGCATCATTACCAATCAGATGTTTGGGCACCTGACCGGTAATCACGATCATGGGAATGGAGTCCATATAGGCAGTGGCAATGCCGGTCACTGCATTGGTAGCGCCCGGACCCGAGGTCACCAGCACCACACCCGCCTTACCGGTTGCACGGGCGTAGCCATCAGCAGCATGGGTCGCCCCCTGCTCATGGCGCACCAGGATATGCTGCACATCATCCTGCTTGTAAAAAGCATCATAAATATGCAACACCGCACCACCCGGGTAGCCAAAGACATAGTCAATACCCTCGGCTTTCAGGCATTCAATAATAATTTCTGCGCCGGTTAATTCCACTGCTCTGTTATTCCCGCATTAGTTAATGAGTCGGATAATTCCAAAAAACCTTATAAATCATGGACTTTTAAGGCATTAAGCTGCACTGTCCATGGCAGGCGAACCGTGCATTCTAAACGGTTATGCCCCAAATTTCACGAACAATTTAATTGAAAGCCGTTAAATAGCAACCCCCATAAGGTACTACTGCCCATGTATACCCTGGCAACAATCCGCCCGAACACAAAAAGCTGCAAAATTCAGACAAAAAAAACCCCGGACATGCCGGGGTTTTTTATAACTGCGGTAAAGAACTAGTCTTCTACTTCACCACCAGCAACATCTGTCAGCGCTTCCTGAATGGCATCAGGAGAAGGCATAATGTTCATGAAGCTGTTATCACCCATCATGCTCAGGTCAGGGAAGTTGATTGCAATGCGGAAACGTGCGTGCAGTGCTTCAGCTTCATCGCCTGAAACCAGGATTTCATAAGGCAGGTGAGCAGTAGAACGGATAGGCTTGAAGTCAATTTCAGACATAATGAACTTGTCATCCATATACTTGTGACCTTCATCAGGCGCTTTCATGGCTACACCGAATACAGTCTGCTTGCTGCCCGGAATATCAATACGGTAAACCTTGGAAACACCGGCAGTTTTGGCTGCCAGACCTTTCTCAACAGCGGCTACAGCCTGTTCATAGCTGTCATATTCAGCCAGTTCATAAGGCTCGTCGAAGTATTCCATACCAAAGGTATAGTGGTAATCTTCAAGATCATCGGCATCCAGACCTTCTTCGGGACCGAATTCCTTCACATTACCCAGTGCTTTCTGCAGCGCCTTGGTGATTCCGGAAACATCACCCTTGATGTGGTAGGCAGCCGCCATGTAGTTCGGATTGGTGTAAGAAACCTGAACTTCGTCACCCACCTTGGTAATCGCTACACGCTGGCCGGCAAAGTAACCGCCACG
>DRLE01000136.1 GCA_011051475.1 Gammaproteobacteria bacterium | reverse complement strand
CGTTATCGAGGAAGTCGCGAGGTGTACGATAGCCGGGGATGCCGTAGCGCATCATACCACCGAGTTCATCGTGTTCGTCGAAAATGGTAGAAGCAATACCTTTGCGGCGCAGCTGGTAGGCCGCGGCCATACCGCCGGGGCCACCACCGACGATAGCAACTTTCTTGCCGGTCATTTCGGCACTGTTATCGAATGTAAAGCCTTCCTTGAAAGCGGTGTCACCAATGTACTGCTCAACAGCGTTAATGCCGACGAAGTCTTCAACCTGGTTACGGTTGCAGCCATCCTGACATGGCGCAGGGCAGACACGACCCATCATTGAAGGGAAAGGGTTGGCATCGGTAGAGCGGCGGAAGGCATATTCCTGCATGGAAACGCCTTCCGGCGGAGTTTCAACACCACGGATAATGTCCAGATAACCACGAATGTCCTCGCCTGAAGGGCAGCTGCCCTGACAGGGTGGTGTGCGGTGCACATAAGTAGGACATTTGTGTGATCTGTCCTGGGTGAAGATTTTGTTGTTGAGGCCATGCCAGTCGGTATCACCGTCTTCAAATTTTCTGAAGGTTAACTTCGTGTTTTGCATATCTTCTTTGGAAGTGGCCATGCCAGTTCTCCTGTCGCTTGAACCCCAGGTGTTACCCTCAGGTGTGAGTCAAATAATAAGTGTTTATCGTGTTTTAATAATCTTTTTTTAATGCCTGCAGGCTATGCTGTCAGGCAGCTTCGTCATCGGTGTCATCGCTGTCTTCAGCTTCTTCACCCTGTCCTTCGAGAATAATTGCATTGCTCACCAGCTGGTGAACACTGACAATCTGGTCCATGGTCATGCCGTAATAGGGCAGGACTTTTGTAAACTGTGACTTACAGATGGCGCAGATTGCAGCCATATGTGTTACGCCGTGATCCTTGGAAACATTTTTAAGGGCTTCCATACGGGGCAGGGCACCTTTAATGCGCAGCTCCATCAGGTCATCGGTGAGCAGACCGCCGCCGCCACCGCAGCAGAAGGTCTGGTCAAAAATGGTGTCCTGCGACATGTCATGGTAATTGTTGCAGACCGCCTGTATAACCTCGCGCGGCGTGGTGAACTGGCTTCCGGGTGTATCGCCGATGCGTGATGCGCGGGCGATATTGCATGAATCATGGAAGGTCAGTGTCATGTGATCGTTTTCTGACTTGTCGATATTCAGAATGCCGCGATCCAGGCAGTCCTTGGTGAATTCAAGAATATGCTGCGGAATCGGGTAGTTCTGGTCGAGGAAGTCCCATGGACCGGCCAGTGTGTTCAGGTGATTGTAGGCAACGCGCCAGGCGTGACCACACTCACCGAATATAATACGTTTTACGCCCAGCTCTTTCGCGGCGTCACGAATACGCAGGGAAATCTGGCGCATGTGCTCATAGTTACCGATAAACAGGCCGAAGTTGGCGGCCTCGGATGCCTTGGAGCTTAATGTCCAGGTAACGCCGGCAGCATGGAATACCTTGCCGTAGCCGATCAGGCCGTCGATATGCGGTTCGGCGAAGAAGTCGGCTGACGGGGTAACCATCAGGATTTCAGCGCCTTTTTCGTCCAGCGGGAAGCGAACCTTGACGCCAATGTCGTCTTCGACTTCTTCTTCCAGACCTTCCAGGGTATCGGCCAGTGCAGGCTCGGGCAGGCCGAGGTTGTTACCGATCTTGTGAACCTTGGGAATAATCTGGTTGGAGTATTTCTGACCCATACCGATCTGTGCCAGCATGTCACGGGCAGCCATGGTAACTTCGGCAGTATCGATACCAAACGGGCAGAACACGGCGCAACGGCGGCATTCCGAGCACTGGTGGTAGTAGCTGTACATCTGATGGATGACATCTTCGGTCAGGTCAACCGCGCCGACGAGTTTCGGGAAATATTTACCGGCAAAGGTGAAATAACGGCGGTAAACCTTGCGCAGCAGATCCTGGCGGGCAACCGGCATGTTTTTCGGGTCGGCGGTGCCGATGAAGTAGTGACACTTGTCGGTGCAGGCGCCGCACTTGACGCAGATGTCCATAAACACCTGCAGCGAACGGTACTTGCTGAGCTTGTCTTTCATCAGCTCGAGGAACTTTTCGTGCCAGCCGTCAATCAGCTGTCCGGGTTCCTCGGGGCTGGGGAAACCCATATCGGACTGGAATTCTTCACCGGCAACAAAGGGTGAGCTGTGCGCCATCGCACCTTCCATAATGGAGGGGATGATGGGAAATTCATGCGTTTCTGGTACTTCGTAATCAGCCATTTTTATTTCTCAGCAATGTTGCTCTTGTCAGGGTGCTTTATGTCCAGTTCGATTAGTATGCTTGTTTAACTGTTTCGGCCGTCTTTTTCGAGTTCGGCGCCCCATTCGGACAGGTGGCGTTTTTCACGCGGGTTGTCCAGCTGGTAACGGGTCGGTGCCATAAACAGGCCTGGCGCGTGTAACAGCTTGCTGACCGGGAAGATCAGTGCCAGGAACAGTACCATTGTCACATGTGCCAGCAGCAGGGTATCAGACGGCAGGTTCTGCCAGTCAAAGTAGAACAGGCCCATAATAAAGGCTTTCAGCTGCACAATGTCGGTGTGCGAGACATAGACAATGGATAATCCGCTGCCTGCGATGCCCAGGATAAGCAGCAGCATCAGGTAGTCGGAAGGTGATGAGATGTAACGTACGCGGTCGACAAAGATACGGCGTGCCAGCAGGCCGAGCAGACCGATCAGCATGGTAAAGCCGGCATAGTGGCCAAAGCTCTGTACAACCAGATTGTTGACCAGTGGCCAGATGAATGAATCAGGCGAAATCACGTAGCGCAGATGGCGGAAAAAGGCCAGCAGCAGGGAAGCATGAAAAAGGAAGCTGAAGATCCAGGTCCACTTGGTGGCGCGGAACAGGCTGTTAAACAGCACCACTTCGGTGAAGAACCGGTAGACAACGCCCGGTTTGGTCAGCGGAGCAGGGGTTACCGCGATTTTCAGTGGGGCAGGTACGCGCTTGTATTGCAGCAGCTTGTTAATTATACCTGCGACCAGTGCAATCATGGCGACGTAAAACAGAAAGATATACAAAATACTAAGTGTGTTCATTGCCTGTTTCTCATGGACCTGGCTCGTAGACGTGGTCTCGTTAAATGAATCTTATTGTGTCAGCTGCCACTGTCAGCCGTTATTTTACAGTTGTCGCAAGCTGTATCTGCTGTTGAAGCGGTTCATCGTGCGATCATCTTCAACCTTAAATAAGGCACATTGGGTGAATGTGGCTTATTTAAAGTCGCGGGGGAGAAAGCCCCCGGACTTTATGGGTACAAGCGTCCGGGCTTATACGCAACCAGTCGGTTTTGGCAGACCGGCATACTTACAGGCCTGTTTACCAGGACCGTAAGGGAACAGTTCGTACAGGTACTTGCTGTTGCCTTTTTCCTTACCCAGTTTCTTGCCAACAGCCTTGGTCAGAACACGTACTGCAGGTGCAATCTGGTATTCTTCGTAGTACTCGCGCAGGAAGTTAATGATGTCCCAGTGTTCATCAGTTAATTCCTGGTCTTCGGCGGCAGCCATAACTTCGGCTACAGCTGGTTCCCAGTCGTTCAGGTTAGCCAGGTAACCTTCTTCATCGACTTCAATTTGTTTACCGTTTACATCAATAGTAGACATGGTGTTTTCCTCGTAGTGACCCACATAATAAAAATATGGAAATTAAAAATAGTTTAAAGCCAGGATTGTACAGCGTCGTGCTCTGTAACCAGAGTGACAAAACCCTCGTAATCCACAACCTTGATGCCGTCGGCCAGTTTGCCTTCCAGTCCGCGAGCCTGAAGATCAGGGCCGAGTACAGCGAAAGAAATACCGCTGGCATTCTTGATTTTTTCAGCAACGCTGTGACCGGTAGTTGCCGCGTAAACACCGTCTTCGATCAGCAGGATGGTAGAACCGTCCTTAGCCAGACCAAGGCAGGTGTCGAATGTATTAGATTCGAACGGAGATTTGTTTACAGTGTGTAATAAAGCCATGATTAATCTCCTAGAAACTTAAAATAATGTCTTGTTCGTCAAGAACATCGGCAAGCTCGGCACGGCTGACCAGGCGGATGGAATCCTTTTCTGCCCAGTCATCGTCTTCGTCTTCCCATACCAGGTGCTGAAGATCGTCGAGCGTAAGGCCGCGTTCTTCCAGTGATTCTTTTTCAACATAGATCTTGTTGACGTCGTAATCACCTAAAGCAGAGTAGGTGGGTGAGAAGTTTTTCTGACCGATGGCTTCAGTGTTCTGGCCCTTGGTGAGCTGGTATACACCGTCACCGATAAAGGCAAGACTGACGTCCTGGTCGAACGCTGCACCGATTAATACAACCTCAAGAGACTCCAGGGCGTAGATGGTGCCGTAGGGTGCCTTGCGGTTGACGTACATGAATTTTTTAACTGACATAATATATCTCCTCGCCCTTAATCACCGAATACGACCAGACGGTCGGATTCAATACCGGCTTCGATCAACTGACCCAGGCCGGAGATACGGAAACCTTCAGCAATATTGTCGGCGTCCAGACCCTGACGTTTTGCTTCGTCCGGGTCCATAATGCCACGGCGCTGGGCGGCGGCAATACAAACAACCATATCAAGGTTATTTTCTTTTGCCAGTTCGCTCCACTGTGCTGAAATATTGCGGTCATCCTGCGGCGGAACCGCAAGACGAGTCGCGTTGTTAACACCGTCGTGGTAGAAGAAGACGCGGAAAATTTCATGTCCGGCGGCCAGCGCAGCCTTGGTAAACTGATACGCAGTATCAGATGCCTCGTGCTGGTAAGGCCCTTCGTTTACTTGAATACTAATTTTCACAGTGACCTCGATCTCTTAGAAGCGGATGTGAGTTGAAGCATTCAGGCTGTTACGAGCGCCGCGCCAGTTATCAATGTGATACTTGGTGAAAGGCAGGTTGGTTTTCTCGAAGAAACGAGGCCAGCCGATACGCTCGATCCAGTCGTTGATGCGTTCCCAGTCCTGAGCATCTTCTTTATAGGCTTTCAGGATGTTTTTCACGATAGCCGTCGCTTCAGGCCAGCGTGGCGGGTTGTTCGGGATACCGGCAGCAACCAGCTTCTGGAAAGTCGGTTTGCTACGTGCATTGGAGTGGTTACCACCAACCCATACAGCCAGCTTGGAGTGCTCGGCGTCGTTGATCTGCATTGGAGGACATGGCGGGAAGCATGCACCACAGCAGATGCATTTCTTCTCGTCAACTTCCAGTGAAGGCTTGCCGTTAACCATTGCAGGACGAATCGCAGCAACAGGGCAGCGGGCAACAACAGAAGGACGCTCACAAACGTTGGAAACCAGATCGTGGTTGATCTTGGGGGGTTTGGTGTGCTGTACGTTGATTGCGATATCGCCCTGGCCACCACAGTTAATCTGACAGCAGGAAGTGGTGATATGTACGCGGTTAGGCATGTTGCAGTTACGGAACTCGTCGATCAGCTCGTCCATCATGGACTTGACCACGCCGGATGCGTCAGTACCCGGGATGTCGCAGTGCAGCCAGCCCTGGGTGTGAGACAGCATGGTAACGGAGTTCTTGGTACCGCCGACGATAAAGCCGGCATCTTCGATGGCCTTGATTAAAGGCTCAACCTTGGACGCGTCGGATACCATGTATTCAACGTTACTGCGGATAGTAAAGTGAATGTAACCGTCGGCAAACTCATCACCGATGTCACACAGCTTGCGCAGGGTGAAAATGTCCAGAATACGCTGTGTACCACAGCGAACGGTCCAGATTTCGTCGCCGCTGTAGGCGACGTGACGCAGAACGCCGGGACGTGGATGCTCGTGGAATTTCCACTGGCCGTAGTTCTTGCGCATTACAGGATGCATGTACTGGAAGCCGTCAGGACAGCCAGATTCAATTGGAGAACGAGGTTTATCAGCACTCATTTTTAGTTCCTCAAAGATTCAATGTTTTTATTAAAAGGGTGCTGCCAGTAAAGAGCGGGCAGCACCCCTAATATCGGATTACAGTCTGGCTTAGGCGCTGGCAGCTTCTGCTTTACGCTGGAACCATTTTTCAGCTTCTTCGTCCCAGCCGTCCATGCGGATGTAGGAAGACTGACGCGGGTTATTAAGCATGTGCGGATCAACTTCAACGCCGATACCTTCCAGGTAGTTAACCAGGCCGATACGCTCGATCATTTCACCGGTACGCTCATGCTCAAGACCGTTTTCAGCCCAGAAGTCGATCATTTCTTCAGCCAGTTCCACCAGCTCTTCGTAATCTTCTTCGGTTTCCAGCTTCTTGAACGGAATAACGACGGTGCCCATCAGGTCACCAATCTTCAGTGTGCGTTTACCACCAACCAGTACGGTAACGCCCTTGTCATCACCCGGGTGCAGGGCTTTAGGCATAACGTTCAGGCAGTGCATGCAGCGCACACAGTTGTGGTTGTCAACAGTCAGGGTGTTGTCATCGTTCAGGGTCAGTGCATTGGTCGGGCAGCGCGCGACAACGTTGTCCAGGTAGTACTGACGACCGTTTTCGCCCTTGGCTTCGATGTAGTTCTTGACTTCTTCCTGGTCAACTTTCATGTCATCACGCCAGGTACCGATAATGGCCATATCAGCACGTTCGATAGCGTTCTGACAGTCGTTAGGACAACCAGATACCTTGAACTTGAATTTGTAAGGCAGGGCAGGACGGTGAACGTCATCGGTAAAGTTGTTTACCAGGTGACGGTGAATACCGTGCTCGTTGGCGCAGGACATTTCACAGCGTGAAGCACCGACGCAGGACATAGCGGTACGTACACATGGGCCGGCACCACCAAGGTCCCAACCATAGTCGTTGATTTCGTCGAAGAAGTGCTGTGTGTCTTCTGTGGTTGTACCGATGAACATGATGTTACCGGTCTGGCCGTGGAAGGTCTGCAGGCCTGATCCCCATTTTTCCCAGCTGTCACCCAGCTGACGCAGCATGGCTGTGGTGTAGTGGTTGCCGGCAGGTGGCTGTACACGAATGGTGTGGAATTCTTTTGATTCCGGGAAAGCAGAAGCGACTTCAGAGAAACGGGGGATAATACCGCCGCCATAACCGAAGACAGATACGGTGCCGCCTTTCCAGTAACCTTTACGGGTTTCGTAAGAGTGCTCCAGCTGACCAAGCAGGCTGCTGGTTACTTCCTGGATGCGCTCATCAGGATGTTCGTCGCGTAAGCGTTTAATACCTGAGATAAAGCTCGGCCATGGGCCGTTCTCAAGTTCGTCAAGCATGGGGGTTTCATAAATCTTCTTGGCCATGGATTCTCTCCTGTCTGCCGCTATGGTTATAACCGCCTGAAGTATGGTTGCTTTCAGGTGGCTGATTGATACTAGGGGACAAGATTCTAGTACCAATCTAATTTTTAAACAATATCCCTTTCATGCATTTCACATAACAGGGCATTTATATTTTGTGGGGCGAAGTTTATGTGTGCTGGCCAGCCGGTAGAATCCTACGCATGGGAGGGTTGTTAATATCCCCTTTATCCACTATGGGATAGCGGGTTTTATTATGGGTCTAATAGTTATAGGTGCTTTCCTTTCTTATCAGTAACTTAGGCTCGAAACGGGCTTTTTTTTCCGGCGGGTGATATGACACCTATATATAATGTATAAACCCTGTTGTTTATAGTATTTATTGTGGTGTGCCTGTCCATGCCGCAGGTGGTATTGTGTATTACGGGCGGTTTCGGCAAGCTGTGCGCCCGAGTAACCCCTGTTATCAGCTCCGGAGCAGAGATATTTATGTCAACTTTTATAGAGCCGGCGCCGGGTTCTGTCTATTCGCTTGCCGGCGATGAAGCCTACTTGCGCTGGCGAGAGCAGAGGCTTCCTTATATGCAGCCGCGGCTGGAGGACCTGCTGGTCGAAATTGGCGATCCTGCCGACCTGAGCGAGGCGGAAAGAACGGCCATCGTTGAACGTTGCGGCAAATACAATATGGCAATATACCAGCTGCAGCGAGCGGAGCAGCAGGACAAAGGCCTGGTTCATGCGCTCGGCGAGCAGCTGGGCCTGGTCAGTCTGGACAGCAATCTGCGAGCCGACGAAGACAGCATCAGCAGTCTGGAGGTTCGCGCACAGGCCGGCAATCAGTATATTCCCTACACAAATAAAGCATTAAGCTGGCACACGGACGGGTATTATAACCGTCTTGATAAGCAGATTTTCGCCATTATTATGCATTGTGTGCGCCCGGCAGCCGAAGGCGGGGTCAATCGCCTGCTGAATGTCGAGGCCGTGTATATTGCCCTGCGGGATGAAGACCCGGCCCTGGTCGAAGCCCTGATGCGGCCGCAGGCAATGACCATACCCGAAAACATCGAGAACGGGCAGGTAATACGCGACGCGCAGAGCGGACCGGTGTTTATGGTAAAGGCCTGCGACGGCCGTCTGCATATGCGCTACTCCGCCAGAAAACGCAATATTATCTGGGCCGACACGCCGCAAACGCAACGCGCGGTAGAGCGTATCAATGCGCTGCTGGCCGATGACAGCCGTGTGCTGGTCAATCGCCTGGAGGCCGGACAGGGCATTATCTGCAACAATGTGCTGCATAACCGCAGCGCCTTTACTGACAGTGAGGCGCAGAAGCGGCTGATGTACCGCGCCAGATACTATGAAGCCGTTGCGAAGCAACGGCAGTGAATAGTGAATAGTGAACGACGAACGACGAACGACGAACGACGAACGACGAACGACCCTTGCGCGTTGTGCTGAATTATTCGTCTTTTCTGATGTCAGATAGAGTAATGAAATGAATAAGTTACGAGGTGTTTTTAATGTTATGGTTAAGTGAGGTGCTGATTCAGAATCCGGATATGGAGACTTTTGAACAGCTGAAGGAAGAATTGAAAAAGCGCGCCTCGGAGGGTGAGCTGTTTTTTCGTATGGATGTAAAACCGCAGTTCGAGGATACGCCTCAGGACTGGGAAGACAAACTGGAGGCGGCGTTTACGTCGCGCCTGTAAAGGTAGCATTATGTTCTGGCAGGAAGACGAGAAAAAACCGGAAATCACTACCTCCGACAAGGTGGTGGATCTGAGTTACAGGATCGAGTGCAAGCAGATACCCGGTTGCCATGCCTGGGCGTTGTCACAGGCCATGTACGAGGCGCTGCCATGGATTAAAGAGGATGAAAGCATCGGCATTCACCAGATTCACGGCGCTACCTCG
>DRLE01000135.1 GCA_011051475.1 Gammaproteobacteria bacterium | reverse complement strand
GCATCAACAGCCCGGGTGGTTCACCGGTACAGTCCGGCTATATCTACGATGAAATCCGGCGCCTGCGCGAGGAAAATCCGGACACACCGCTGTATGCCGTGGTCACCGACATCTGTGCCTCGGGGGGTTACTATATCGCCTCGGCTGCCGACAGGATCTATGCCGACAAGGCCAGTATTGTCGGCTCCATCGGCGTGCGCATGGACAACTTCGGCTTTGTCGAAGCCATCAAGAAGCTGGGCATCGAACGGCGCACCCTGACGGCCGGTGAAAACAAGGCCCTGCTCGACCCCTTCCTGCCGGAAAACGAGAAGACCAAGGCGCACATGCAGAATATGCTGACCGAGATTCACCAGCAGTTTATCAACTCGGTCAAACAGGGCCGGGGCGACCGCCTCGATACCAGCACCGAAGGGCTTTTCTCCGGCCTGGTCTGGACCGGCGAAGGCGCGGTCAAGATCGGTCTGGTGGATGAACTGGCCAGCGCCAGCTATGTCGCGCGCGAAGTGATCGGCGAGGAAACCATGGTTGACTACACGCTGAAGGATGACATTCTCGAGCGCTTTGCCGAACGCCTCGGTTCAACCGTCGCCCAGGTTATCAGCACCCGCCTGTTCGCCTCAACGCCTCACTAAGCATGAGAGCGCCCTGAAATCCAGGGATGAATCTTTCGAGCAACACAGGAGCTAACAGAGCAATCACTCAAAACAGGATAACGGCCGGCATTCACCGGCCGTTATCCGTTCCCTTCACGGGACATTGTCCCATCACTGTGCAGCCAGCTCCCGAAAATATCGACATTATTCTGCCGGAGCCGGTGTAAATATTATTATTTTTACTACCATTACAGGCAGAGTCATTATATCTGACTAAAATCCTGCTTATTACAGCCGTTACCTTCCAGCAGCAGCAAACCGACAGCAGGCAATAATAATGGCAGGTGCCTGAAGAATTTTTCACCTGCATCAGAACCAAAATATCACCAGGGGGCGATAACAACCATGAAGAACGGAGTTTTGAAAAGTGACTGGTTTACCGGTCTGATCATTACTATTGCTTTTCTCGTTCTCGCCGGCTCAACCTTTATTGCCAGTATCGAACGCAGCGCCTACGATTTCGGCGTGCGCTCGACCGTACGCACACCCAGCGACAGAATTGCCATTATCGCCATCGATGACCAGAGCATCGAAAACATAGGGCGCTGGCCCTGGCCGCGCGACATCCACGCGCAGATGATCGATATCCTTGCCGAAGGTGGTGCCAAGGCCGTTGGCCAGACCGTGTTTTTCTCCGAGCCCCAGATCGATCCCGGCCTGCAGTTTATTCGTGAACTCAAGGACGTCTTTGAAAGCAGCAGCATTGCCGCCGTTCCCCTGTATGTCGAAGAGCTGAATGCAACGATCGAAGAAAGCCGCAAGCTGGTCAAGGGGAAATATGACAAGCGCGGGCGCAAGGCCGTCAATAAAATCGCCAAAGCGCTGAAAGAATCGCCGCTGAGTAAAGAGGTTGGCGAAGAACTCAAAGCCTACCTGGAATACATCAATTCCGCCGAAGTCATACTGGATACCGACAGCACCCTGGCGCAAAGCATTGCCGCCGCCAATAATGTTGTTTTCAATATGCCTTATATACCCGGACAGCCCTATGGTGAACCCGACAGCCCGCTGCCGGACTACGTCACTCGCAACCGCCTTCCCGAGGCCAATATCGTCGACAATGACGCATCCAATCCGGAAGGCGTTACACCCCTGCCGGTGATTGAAGCCTATCCACCCATCGCCATTCTGGGTGAACCGGCAAGCGCCATTGGCGCATCCGTCACCCTGCCCGATGTCGATGGCGGTATCAGAGCCGAACCACTGGTGATCGATTACTACGGCGATTACTATCCTTCCATGGCACTGCTGCTGGCGGCGAAGAGCCTGAACCTTGATGTTGACGATATCAAGATTATTGTCGGCAACAGCGTTGAGCTCGGTCGTCTCAAAATAAAGACCGACCCGTACTCGCTGATGAATACCTTTTACTACAATAACAGGGATGGTGAGCCTGCCTTTAGCGTCGATTCGTTCTACGACGTGCTTGAGGGCAAGATCCCGCCGGGTAAATACCGCGACAAGATTGTCCTGATCGGTGCTACCGCGCTGGGTGTCGGTGATACCTTTGTCACACCCATCGACCCGGCCATGTCACCCGTCATTACCCTGGCGCATTCAGTATCGAGCATTCTGAACGAGGACTTCTTTATCGAACCCGAATGGGGGCTGTACGCACGCTTCGGCGCCCTGCTGCTGGTGGCCCTGTACCTTATGTTCCTCCTGCCCAGGCTGGGCGCCGCAACCGGCTTTATTTTCACCGGTATTCTGCTGCTTGCCCTGCTGACCACCTCCTATGTCATGATGACGACCCAGGGCAAATGGCTGCAGCTGATGATGCCGGCACTGTTACTGATGACCGGCTATATCCTGCTCACCACCAAACGCTTCTTCCTCTCGGAAAAGGGCAAGGCACGCCTGGACATCGAATCGGCCGAAAGCAACCGTATGCTCGGCCTGTCGCTGCAGGGCCAGGGCCAGCTTGATATGGCCTTCGAGAAGTTCCGCAAACTGCCGCCGGATGCCTCGGTACTGGAACTGCTGTACAACCTGGCGCTGGATTACGAACGCAAGCGCCAGTTCAACAAGGCCAAGTCTGTTTACGACTACATGACCGATATTGACCCGAACTTCCGTGACATTAAACAGCGCGCCAACCGCGCGCAGTCACTGGAGGAAACCGTGGTCTTCGGTGCCGGTAACAGTTCACCCGGTGGCACCGTACTGATGGACGGTGGCGGTGTTGAAAAGCCCATGCTGGGTCGCTATGAAATTGAAAAGGAGCTGGGCAAGGGTGCCATGGGTGCTGTCTATCTCGGCAAGGACCCGAAAATTTCACGCACCGTGGCCATCAAGACCATGGCGCTTTCACAGGAATTTGAAGATGACGAACTGGCCGATGTAAAGGCGCGCTTCTTCCGCGAAGCCGAAACTGCCGGCCGCCTCACCCACCCGAATATCGTCACCATCTATGATGCCGGCGAGGAGCACGACCTGGCCTATATCGCCATGGAGTTCCTCAAGGGCAGCGATTTAAGCCGCTTTATCAAGCCGGACAATCTGCTGCCTGTGGCAAAGGTGCTGTCGCTGATCAAGCGTGCGGCCGAGGGCATCGATTATGCGCACCAGTACAATGTTGTGCACCGCGATATCAAGCCGGCCAACCTGATGTGGGACCCGGAAACCGACACCCTGAAGATTACCGACTTTGGCATCGCCCGTATTACCGACTCCAGCAAGACCAAGACCGGCATGGTACTGGGCACACCCTCCTACATGTCGCCCGAGCAGCTGGCCGGTAAAAAGGTTACCGGCCAGTCCGATATCTTCTCGCTGGGCGTTATGCTGTTTCAGATGGTCACCGGCAAACTGCCCTTCACCGGTGACTCCATGGCCTCGCTGATGTACAAGATCGCCAACGAGAAACATCCGTCGCCGGACAGCATCAACCCGAACGTACCGCGTTGCGTAACCGTGATTATCAACCGGGCCCTGGACAAGGATCTCAGCAAGCGATACCAGCGCGCCAGGCAGATGGTGGCCGATATCGACAAATGCCTGAAGATCATGAAAGCCGAGGGCAGGATTTGATATGAGCCTGAAAGGAAAAATCCTGCTTTACGGAAAAACCGATGTCGGTTCCGTCCGCGACCACAACGAAGACAGCATCGGCTGCGATGAAAACCTGGGGCTGGCCGTGCTGGCGGACGGTATGGGCGGCCATCGCGGTGGAGAGATGGCCAGCGCAATAACGGTCAGTACCATACTGGAAACCATCAGTGCCCAGGCCGGCAAGATCAACAGCGGCGAGTTCGATGCCGAAACCGGTTTCAGCATGGAAAGCCTGCTGGTGCACGAGGCCGTAACCCTGGCCAATAAAAACGTGCATGAATCATCCATGGCCAATGCCCAGTACCGCGGTATGGGCACCACCGTGGTTGTGCTGCTGTTTTATGACAACCGCTTTACCGTGGCCCATGTCGGGGATTCACGCCTGTATCGTTTGCGTGACGACGTTCTGGAAGTGATTACCCGCGACCACAGTCTGATGCAGGAACTGATCGACCGCGGTTTCTACACCACCGAGCAGGCGCGCAATTCACTGAACAAGAACCTGGTCACCCGCGCCATCGGCATCGATGAAACCGTACAGGTGGACATACAGGAGGATATCGCCATGCAGGACGACATCTACCTGCTCTGCTCCGACGGCGTCAATGACATGCTCGAAGATGATGTCATCGAATCCATCCTCATAGAAAACAGTGATGACCTGGAAAAAGCGGCATCGGAAATCATCCGCATGGCCAATGAAGAAGGCGGCAAGGACAATATTTCCGCGATACTGGCAAAACCGGTCAAAGCCTTTCCTGCGCAAAATAGCTTGTTTTCTCGTTTTTTTGACTTATTCTCTTAATAGTTAAACACTTATAATAATAAATATAAGGAATCACCATGGCCAAACTAGTTCTCAATGTTAACGGCGAACCTGTAAAAGAGTACGAGCTTGATAAAGAAACCCTGACCATAGGGCGCAAGCCGGACAACGATATCCATATCGATAATCTTGCCGTCAGTGGAAGACACGCCAGAATCCTGACCATTCTCAACGATTCCTTTATCGAAGACCTCGGCAGTACCAATGGCACCCTGGTTAACGGCAACAAGATCAGCAAGCACGCGCTGCAAAACGGCGATACCATTACCATTGGCGAGCAGGAGCTGTCCTATGTCAATGCCGATGCCAGTGCAGAAGAATCCGACTTCGAGAAAACCATGATTATCCGGCCGGACGCCGAAGGCATGCCCGAAAACGAGGAAGCCGGCCAGGATATTGAAAATTCGATCGGCAAGATTGCCGCCGATATCGCTGCCAGTGACAGCAGCAACAAGGGCCCGGGCAGCGCCCATGTAAAACTGACCTCCGGCGCCAATACCGGCAAGGAACTGCAGCTGACCAAAATCATTACCACACTGGGCAAACCCGGCGTACAGGTCGCCGCCATCACCCGCCGCCCTGCCGGTTATTTTCTGATAATCGTCGACGCCGGCCCGGACAATAAAATGCCGCTGGTCAATGGCACTGCCATTAACAAGCAACAGCAGCTGAACGATGGCGATGAAATCGAGGTTGCCGGCGTGCAGATGAGCTTTCACCTCGACTAAGAGCTGGAAATCAGGTACACCTATAACATAAAAAAGAATTCACCACAGAGAACACAGAGATCACAGAGTTTTTTATTGTTCGACGCTGAATGCATCGAACAAATAAAAATAACTTTCTCTGTGACCTCTGTGTCCTCTGTGGTAAACAGCTTTTAGTTTTTTTTACAGATCAGGACTTTTCGAACACCGCTATCGATTCCACATGCGCGGTATGCGGAAACATATTCATAATCCCCGCCTTCGTTAAACGATAACCCAGTTCATTGACCAGCACGGCGGCATCGCGTGCCAGTGTTGCCGGATGGCAGGAAACATAAACAATGATACTCGCCTGCATTTTTTTCAGCGCCGGCAGTATGTTCGCCGCGCCCGAGCGTGGCGGGTCCAGCAGTATCTTGTCGTAACGCTGTTTTATCCAGGGCTCGTTCAGGCTTTCGTCGCTGTACAGGTCCGCATATCGAAATTCAACATTGTCGATTTTGTTCAGCCCTGCATTGTCACGCGCCTTTCTGACCATGGCCAGCGAACCTTCCACCGCGGTGACATGCTCGCAGCGCCGGGCCATGGCCAGGGAAAAATTGCCCAGGCCGCTGAACAGATCCAGTACCCTGTCCGTCTGTTTCAGCTGCAGAAAATCGATGGCATTGGCCACCATGCGTCGGTTGATGTCGGGATTGACCTGGGTGAAGTCGGCCGGCTGGAATTCGATACGCACATCCACTTCCGGCAGATAATAGGACAATGGTTCTACCGTCTCGGGATACAGCAGTTCCAGGTCATCAGGCTTGCCCGCCTGCAGATAACAGACCAGATTATGTGAAGCGCAGAAACCGGCCAGCAGTTCACGGTCTTGCGCCGACAACGCTTCCAGGTGGCGGAATACCAGTACGGTCTGCTCATCACCGACCGCGACCTCGATCTGCGCGATCGAACGTTTGGCCTGCATACGGTTAATACAGTCCGCCATGGGCTGAAGAATTTCACCCACGCTGGGGTGCAGCACCTCGCAGCGGCTGGTTTCGGTAATAAACGCCGAGCTGCGCTCACGAAAACCCACCAGCACCTTTTCTTTCTTGTTCACATAACGCACGCCCAGGCGCGCCTTGTGGCGGTATCCGTATTCCGGCCCCAGCAGGGGCTCAAGCACCTCCTCGGGAACCACGCCATTGTGTTCAAGCTGCTCCAGCAACCAGCGCTGCTTGAGTTCTATCTGGGCGGCTGAAGACATGTGCTGCAGACTGCAGCCGCCACACCGGGAAAAGGCCTCGCAGCGCGGTTCTACGCGCAGGGGCGATGCCTGCAGCACTTCTTCGCAACGTCCCTCCGCCACCTTTGAATTCAGCCGGGTATATTTAAAGCGAACGCGCTCGCCCTCCAGCGCCTGGTCGACAAACACCGTACGCTCATTGACATGGGCAATCCCGCGGCCCTCGCTGGACATTGCCGCAATCCCGGTCTCAACCGCCTCTTCCGGCAGGCGCTGCCTGCGTCTTCTTCTTTTTGCAACCATAAACTAAAATTTCAAAAAAACTGGCCGCGAATGACGCAAAGAACACGAAAAAACGTTTCAGCTTTTTCTTTGCCCCCTTAGCGTCATTCGCGGCAAAAAATTATCGATCAAAGGCCGCCTGTGGAGGCCTAACCTGGGAACACCCCCGTTGACAGGTAACGGTCACCGCGATCGCAGACAATGGAAACGATCACCGCATCTTCCACCTGCTGACTCAGCTGCAGCGCCGCGGCGCAGGCGCCACCGGAGGATATCCCGCAGAAAAGCCCTTCCTTCGCGGCCAGCTGTCTCGTGGTTTCTTCGGCAGCCTGCTGGCTGACATCCAGGGTGAGATCAACCTGCGCGGCATCGAAAATACCGGGCAGGTATTCCTCGGGCCAGCGCCGGATACCCGGAATACGCGAACCCTCTTCCGGCTGCACGCCGACGATCTGCACACCGGGGTTCTGCTCTTTCAGATAACGCGATACGCCCATAATGGTACCGGTAGTGCCCATGGCGCTGACAAAATGCGTAACCGTGCCATGGGTCTGCTGCCAGATCTCGGGGCCGGTGCCGATATAGTGCGCCATCGGGTTATCCGGGTTGTTGAACTGGTCCAGCACGGTGCCCTTGCCCTCTGCCTGCATCTGCAGCGCCAGATCACGCGCACCTTCCATGCTTTCTTCCTGGCTGACCAGAATCAGTTCCGCGCCATAGGCTTTCATTGCAGCACGGCGCTCTTCACTCATATTCTCCGGCATCACCAGAATCATGCGATAGCCCATTACCGCCGCGGCCATGGCCAGGGCGATGCCGGTATTACCACTGGTAGCCTCGATCAGGGTATCGCCGGGCCTTATCTCACCGCGTTTCTGCGCCTGTGTGATCATATTCAGCGCCGGGCGGTCCTTGACCGAACCGGCGGGATTATTGCCCTCCAGCTTCAGCAAAATGGTATTACTGCTGTCATCATTCAGGCGCTGCAGTTGAACCAGCGGCGTATTACCGATAGTATCGGCTAGAGTTAAAAAACCTGCTTTTTTCATTAGCTTATATGCCAGACCTGTTTTGAACTAAACTTGTTGATGTACGGTGGCCTGTTTTCATGCCGCCAACGGGCCATACCGGGTTATTTTGCAGCCCGCGTTATTCTATAACCCCCGGTTATTCTATAACAATGGCCCGAGGAATACCCTGACAAAAAGCTGACCGACCTGATAGAAGATTGATTGTGAATTTTTATCCGCTGCCCTCCCGCCAACACTCTGCTCACCTGCTGAGCCTTTTCGCACTGCTGTACTCATCCGCATTGCTGGCCAGTGAAGAT
>DRLE01000134.1 GCA_011051475.1 Gammaproteobacteria bacterium | reverse complement strand
CCCACAACGCGCCGCCATAAAACGCAACCTTGTCGAAAAAGCCGAAACTGTTGGGCTGCCAGGCCTTGATGATTTTCTGCAGCGGTATGGTAACAACCGTACCGTCGCTGACGCTGGCGCTGATCACATCGCGCTGGATTTCGACATAAAGCTTTTTCAGCCTTTTCTCCAGCCGATCATATTCCGCAATCAACTGCCTGCGTTCGGCTTCGATTGCCGCCAGCGCCTGCGGCGTGTCTTCACCGTCCAGCTCAAGGCGACGCTGCTGCAAACGCAGGTCTTCAAGCTGATAATTAACCGCGCCGATGGCCTTGACTTCAAGATAATGAATTTCATCGCGCAGCTCATCGACCCTGCCCAGGCGTTTCTGCAATTCCTGCCAGCGGGCCTGTTCGTCGGCATCGCTCAGTACCGGTTTGCCGTTTTCCTGCAACGCCTTCAGATAGCCGTAAAAATTGCCCCATTCGGTGCGTTCCAGCACCATGGCATTATTCGGGCGCTTTTTGTTTTTAATGCTGTCGTCGATGACCCAGCTGAAATCGGCGCCCTGCAGATCACGGTTGCCGCTTTTCACCAGATGGCGCACGACAAACTCCCTGTCTGTCGGGTAATCGGGCACCCGCGCCGCCGGAATACGCTCGCTTTCCACGAACTCGGCCAGGTACTGCTGCCCGTTGACTTCGAACTGGTAGACCTCGGCCGGCCAGAACTGGCTCATGCCGCGCACCATAATCAGGCCGAGCAGGCCGGCCACGGCAATAATCGCAATACTGATGGCGCCGGCGTTCATCCAGATCCAGGGCGTGCCGGACCTGAACCACAGGCCGATACTGGAGGAGCGTTTTGTTTTCGCGTTTTTCATGGCAGCACGACTCACAGGTTACTGTACCTCTGGCGCATACGCTGGCGCACGACTTCGGTGGCGGTATTAAAGACAAAGGTAAAGGCAAACAGCACCAGCGCCGCCAGGAACAGAATGCGATAGTGCGTGCTGGCCACCTCGGCCTCCGGCACCTCCACCGCGATATTGGCGGCCAGCGTGCGCATGCCTTCAAACAGACTCATGTCCATGACCGGGGTATTGCCGGTGGCCATAAGCACGATCATGGTCTCCCCCACGGCGCGGCCAAAACCCATCATCAGGCCGGAGAAAATACCGGGACTGGCGGCCGGCAGCACCACATACATCAGGGTCTGCCAGCGGGTGGCGCCCAGCGCCAGCGAGCCGCTGACCAGGTGCTGCGGCACGCTGAACAGGGCATCCTCGGCTATGGAGAAAATCGTCGGGATAACGGCAAAGCCCATAATCAGGCCGACCACCAGCGCATTGCGCTGGTCATAACCGATACCCCAGTGCTCCGACATCCAGACCTGGATATCGCCACCGAAAAACAGCTGCTCCAGGGGCATGCTCAGGCTCATCGACAGCCAGCCCAGCAGCAGGATCACCGGGATCAGCATGGCCGCTTCCCAGCCCGGATAACGCAGCTTCGGCGGCAGATAGCGCCACAGCCAGGCCACCAGCAGGAAGCCGACCGGCATAATCAGCAGGAAACTGAATACACCGATCAGATGCTCCTCGACATAGGGCGCCAGCCAGAGACCGGCAAGAAAACCAAGGATAACCGTCGGCAATGCCTCCATGATTTCAATCGAGGGCTTCACCACCTGGCGCATGCGCGGCGCCATAAACTGCGCGGTAAAGATGGCGCCCAGCACGGCAATGGGAATGGCGAACAGCATGGCATACAGCGCCGCCTTGATAGTACCGAAAGACAGCGGCACCAGGCTGAATTTGGGCTCGAACTCATTGGTGGAGGCCGATGACTGCCAGACATATTCGGGCTTGTCGTAACCTTCGTACCAGACCTTGCCCCAGAGTACGCTCCAGGATACTTCCGGATATTCATTATGCACGGCAAACAGACGCAGGGTATTGCTGCTGTCCACCGTCAGCAAATGCTGCGCGCGCGGCGACCATGTCATTTGCGTAATCCTTGCCTCCTTGCCCAGGCCATCAACCTTGATGCTGGCCACCGTACGGTGAGAGGTAGAATAATACAGGGTTATTACACCGGCGCTGTCCGCCACGCTGAAACTCTTGCGCGCGTGCTCAACGGCAATACTGCTGACGGCCGCCTGGCTGTCATCAAACAGACGGATAAAGGTCAGTTCTTTTTTGCCGCCCTTGCGCACCGGCATCCACTGCTGGATTTCACCATTCTCCAGACCCACCATCAGGGAAACGCCACCGACCAGCAGCTGCATGCCGGTAATTTTCGCGGGCAGCGGATGCTCAATAACGCCCCCGTCAAAGCCGTCCTCGTCCAGCCGGAACGCCAGTATCCGGTCCCCGGCAGCGGCATAAGCCGTATCGATCAGCGGCGTCATTAACAGGGAATGCACCGGCTCGTTCAGCTCAAGCTCGGAAGTGCTTTCCAGTTCGGTAACAATAGAATCGTCGATAAAGGAGGTTTCCCGGCTGTAGCGTGAATAAATCATGCGGTTATCCGCCGTGGCCGCCACCAGACCGGCAACGTCGTCATCCACCTTTACCGCCAGCTGCGTCAGCGCCTGCCCGCTCTCGTCCAGCGCAATCGCATCTTCCCCCAGCGGGTACTCGATGCGCGGCGTCAGTTTACGCTTGTCATCCGGATAACTGACATCGAAAACATACTTAAAAACAATGACTTCACCGTTTTCCAGACCCAGCGCCACGGTATCGATACTGGCATTAATGCTGCTGACCGGCGCACTCAGCGCCAACGTGCTCTGCGATACAATGTCGCCGCTTGCGGTATCAAAAAAGACCAGCTCGCCACTGTCGCTTACCCGCAAAGCCATACTGCCCTGCTCCTCCAGACCGATATACAGCGTCTTTCCCTCACCCGGCGCCACAAAAGACGACTCCTGATGAATCTCGGCGGACTCGAACAGCGGCAGCACCACGTAGAACAGGTAGAAAAAGATCAGCAGAATGGCAAACAGAATACTGATACCGCCCAGGGTCACCAGATAACGGGCAAGCGTGTCCTT
The DNA here is from genome assembly GCA_011051475.1 of Gammaproteobacteria bacterium. Lineage (GTDB taxonomy): Bacteria > Pseudomonadota > Gammaproteobacteria > SZUA-229 > SZUA-229. Next base: position 346 of record DRLE01000134.1, on the reverse strand, counting down.
GAAAGCACGAATACGGTAGGCCGCACGCGAGGCAAGCTGGGCGGCCGACAAGCTGGGTAATTCACTCATGCGGCGAATTTTATAAACAAAATGTTACGAGAATGTGACAATTGAATACAAATGCAGGTACCGGGACATTCTGCGGGTATATTTCGCATCTGCGGCATGCCGTAATCAGATTGAGCAACAATGAAAAAAGTCAGATAGAACAATGCATAGGCGATGTTTTTTGGTATATTACTGAAAACACTATACGGATATCTGCCTATCAGCATAAACATAGAGTTCCGTCTAATACACTATTAGCAATATAAACATATGAAAAAAACAAAAGAATATGAACGTG
>DRLE01000133.1 GCA_011051475.1 Gammaproteobacteria bacterium | reverse complement strand
TACAGTGGTATGTTTTTGCCCTGATTGTGCTGGCGACCTATATCGGACTTAACCTGAAAAAACGCGAACCTCAACAGACAGACACAGACAAGCCATAAAGCATGACGTAATGCTAAAAGCAGCAATAACAGAGAAGCACGAATGAGCACAGACCAGGCAAGCGTTAACGATATGACAGCCGATAACAGCACAGCGGCACCCGAAGCGGCGAGCGCAAACAACAATAACAGGAAAGGCAGCCGTATGACGCTGTGGATAATGGTTATCCTGTTTGCGCTACCGAATATCGCTGCCATTTATTTTTATCTTAATCGCGACAGTATCGACCTCAGCCGCTTCAGTACGAATTACGGCACCATTGTTTCACCGGTGCGCCAGCCCGGCGACATGCCGCTGAAAACGCTGGATGGCAGCGACTTTCTCCTGTCCTCGATGCAGGGCAAGTGGATCATGGTCAGTATTGGCAGCTCTCGTTGTGAACAGGACTGTCGCGACAATATCTACAAGATGCGCCAGATACGAAAAGCCACCGGCGAATTTTACAAACGTATCGAGCGCCTGTTCTTTCTCACCGATACCGTGGCGCTCGACGACTTTAAAACACTGATGCAGGATTACAGGGGCATGGAAGTCGTGCTGCCAGGCGAGCCGGCAGAAGCCTATCGGGATTATCTGTCCGTATTTTCACTCAATGGTGAAGATGTGGTTGACGGTATCTACTTTATCGATCCGCTGGGTAACTACATGATGGCCTATCCGAAGCAGGCGGAAGCAAAGAAAATCCTGAAAGACCTGATGCGCCTGCTCAAGGTCTCGCAGATCGGTTAAGGCCATGATGAGTGATGCCTTTGCAAAAGTCACCCTTGCCGCCCTGGTGCTGGCTTTTATTGTGATCGTTGTCGGCGCCTATGTGCGTCTGTCCAATGCCGGCCTGGGCTGCCCCGACTGGCCGGGTTGTTATGGTCAGATAACCGCGCCGGATGATTTTCACGAAATACAGAAGGCCAGCGAGATTTTTCCTGACAGGACCGTCGACAGCGGCAAGGCATGGAAGGAAATGGTACACCGTTACCTGGCAAGTACGCTGGGGCTGCTGATACTGATCAGCGCTTTCCTTGCATGGAAGAACCGTGACCGACCAGGACAGCAGGTTCTTCTGCCGCTACTGCTCATCGGCCTGGTTGTTTTTCAGGGCATGCTGGGCATGTGGACCGTCACCCTGTTATTAAAACCGGCCATTGTCACCCTGCACCTGGTGACCGGGCTGTTAACGCTATCCCTGCTGCTATGGCTGGTATTAAAGCACAACGGACTGTTTTCAGATATCGGTTCTTTCAGCCCGGGTTTGAGAAAATGGGCAAGGCTGGCTCTGGCGGTACTGGCTGTACAGATATTTCTCGGCGGCTGGACCAGTACCAACTATGTTGCCCTGTATTGCCCGGATTTTCCTACCTGTCAGAACGAGTGGTGGCCGGAAACGAATTTTTCGGAAGGCTTTATATTTATCAGGGAAATCGGCATTAATTATGAAGGCGGTATCCTGGGCAAGGAGGCCGGCACGGCCGTGCACCTGGCACATCGTATCGGTGCGCTGGTTTCACTGTTTGTTATTGGTGGCCTGGCTATCGCATTGATGGTCGCCGGACAGGTGACTTTACGAAAATTCGGATACCTTATCGGCAGCCTGCTGCTGATACAGATCAGTCTTGGCATCAGTAATGTACTGCTGGTGCTGCCGTTACCACTGGCTGTTTCACACAATGCGTTTGCCGCATTGCTTCTATTATCGCTGGTAACGTTAAATTACGCTATAAACCGTTCACAAATCAGTTCGCAAAAAAGGGCAGGGCATAACCATGAATGAACTCGCACTCTATATCAACACCATACCGTTTCGAAAATACTATGAACTTTGCAAGCCAAAAGTCGTTTACCTGATTGTCTTCACCGCTATTGTCGGCATGCTGTTGTCGACGAAAGGCGCCGTGCCGCTGGACCTGTTCTTCTTCGGCACGCTCGGCATTGGTCTGGCCGCCGCTTCCGGCGCCGCCATCAATCACTGGGTTGACCAGCGCATCGATGTCATTATGGAGCGCACCCATAACCGCCCACTGCCACAGGGTGAGATGTCCAGCGCCTCGGCACTGGTCTTTGCCATTTCACTGGGTGTTATTTCCATGTTTATCCTGGTAACCCAGGTCAATACCCTGACTGCGCTACTGACGCTTCTTTCGCTGATCGGTTACGCTGTTATCTACACCATGTTTCTCAAACGCAGTACACCGCAGAACATCGTTCTGGGTGGCGCCGCCGGCGCCGCACCACCGGCCCTTGGCTGGGCGGCCATGACCGGTGAGTTGAATACCGAGGCACTGCTGCTGTTCCTGATTATCTTTATCTGGACACCACCGCACTTCTGGGCGCTGGCTATCAAGCGCCGACATGAATACGCAAAGGCAGGTCTGCCCATGCTGCCGGTAACGCATGGTGTCGTCTTTACCAAGATACATATCCTGATGTACACACTGATGCTGTTTGCCGTAACGCTGATGCCTTTTGTCATCAAGATGACCGGACTGATCTATCTTTCCGGTGCCATTGCCCTTGGTGCGGGCTTTATCTACCACGCAGTCAAACTCTACCGCACCGGTGAAAGTGACAACCACGCCATGAAAACCTTTGGCTATTCCATTTTTTACCTCAGCGCACTGTTCGTCTTCC
>DRLE01000132.1 GCA_011051475.1 Gammaproteobacteria bacterium | reverse complement strand
CTTCTGCACCTGCATCTGGTTAAAGGCCGGCTCGATCAGCTCGATCGGGTCTTCGATGCTGCAGACATTGACGTCAGGTTTGGCCAGCAGCTTGAGCGTGGAATACAGGGTGGTGGTCTTGCCGGAACCGGTGGGGCCGGTCACCAGGATAATGCCGTGCGGCTGCTCGATCATGGATTGCCATATTTCATTATCCTTTTTGCTGAAACCCAGCTGACGGAAGTTTTTCACCAGCACTTCCGGGTCGAAAATTCGCATCACCAGTTTTTCACCAAAAGCGGTGGGCATGGTGGAAAGACGCAGCTCGACCTCCCTGCCGTCCTCGGTGCGGGTTTTCAGACGACCGTCCTGGGGCCGGCGTTTTTCTGCCACGTCCATGCGACCGATAATCTTGATACGGCTGGTCACCGCCTTCATCACCGCCGAGGGAATCTGGTAAACCTCCTGCAGCACCCCGTCGATACGAAAACGTACCGGGCTCATTTCACGACGCGGCTCCAGGTGTATATCACTGGCGCGCTGCTCAAAGGCATACTGCAGCAGCCAGTCAACGATGTTCACCACGTGCTGGTCATTGGCGTCCAGCTTGCCACTGCGCCCCAGCTCCATGAGCTGTTCAAGGTTCTGGATATTGCCGCCACTGGCATGGCCATCGGACGAAGTGCGCGCGCCCTGTACCGACTTGGCGATGGTATAGAATTCCAGCAGCAGACGGCGAATATCATCGGGATTGGCAATTACCCGCTGAAAGGTCTTGTTGTGAATCCGCGCAAGCTCGGCTTCCCAGTCTCGCTCGAACGGCTGCGCGGTCGCAACGGTAATACTGGTTGCGTCCACCTTAATCGGTAATACGTTATAGCGTGCAGCATAGGCATAGGACATGACCTCGGTCACTTCGGCCACTTCCACTTTCAGGGGATCAATGCGTACGAAAGGCAGGTTCACGCGATCGGCCAGCCACTGGCTGAGAAAATCCAGCGTCATGGGTTTACCGGTGACATTATTCACCCAGTTACGATCAGCGATGACTTCCAGCGGGTTTTTCTTTTTATACTGTTCACCGACGGCCAGGGTGCGCAGCATGTGCGCATTGTCGGCATCCACCATGCCGTCTTCTTCCAGCCAGGTCAGGATGTCATGGACTTCCAGGTGCCGGTTCTCATTCGCGTTATTGTCGAATACTGCATTCATGTATAAAGGTCTTGCTGTTATCTCTGATGATGGCCGAATTACTGTGTTGGCCAGATAGCAAACTGCCCCGCCGGCACATGCGCCAGCGCATCACTATCCAGTTCTGTTACCTCTATAGTAGTCACTTTTGCGAGTTTCGGCCCGGTTTCAAGCCAATTTATCAGTTTTTCGACCTGATTTTCCTCACCGCAAACCTGCACCTCGACACGCCCGTCGCGCAGATTACGCACACCACCGCTCAGCCCCAGTTGTGTCGCCACCTGCCGGGTACTGTCACGAAAGAACACGCCCTGTACACGGCCACTGATATAGATTTTTCTGCTAACAGTCATAGCCCCGAGCGAAAACGATCAGCGTTCATTATGTTTTACACGTATGTCGCCAGCTAGAATCTGAAATCCACACCTACGCCCAGACGAATAACGCTGTCGCTGGTCTGCAGGGTAATCGTGTCAAATTCCATGTCCTGCCAGCTTCGGGCGGTATATTCAAGCCCGCCGGTAAATGACAGCTTTTCGGTTAATGCGTAAGACAGACCTGCCCCGGCATTGAGCTGCAGGTTTTTAACCTTGCTGGTCGTTTCGCCACCCGAGGTGGTGAACTGCAAATCGGTATCAGCTTCACCTATACCCAGACCGAACTTTATAAAGGGAACAAGCGGCAGCTCGCTCAGTGTCAGCACGTAATTGGCGCCGGCATCCCATTCATTATTAGCATTAAACTCGCCCTCGGTGTCCACATCGTAGCTGGAGAAATAAAATTCAAAGCGGCTTTTTTCAATCGAACTGGTCCCCAGACGCAGCCTGATTCCCGTCGCATCCGCATTGAAGGTCTGGCTCTGCCCGGTGCCACTGGCCTCTCTGTCAGCTGAATCAGCGATAATATCGACACTTAAAACCAGTGCACTGGCTGCCGGCGCATAGCCCAGCAGTAAAACAATCGGCAGAATGCCTGCCCTGAAGACATATTTCATCCGGTATCTCCTTCAGATTCTTCTGGTGATAAAAAAAAGGCCCGCTTATGCGGGCCTCTGATTCACTGTGGACAGTGTTATTTTGCCAGGTAGTCGCGATCTGACTGCTCGGTGTCACCGAGAGACCAGGCGCCACGAGTCTTGGCGTGATTGATAGCGGCATCGATTTCAGATGCAGATGCATTCTGGTCGATATCCAGAACCTGGCCAGGATAGATCAGGTCAGCATCCTTGATCTTGTCACGGTTGGTCTTGTAGATCAGCGGCCACTGGTACGGATCGGCATAGACTTCGTCCTTACCGGAGATGTTCCACAGATTGTCACCGCGAACAACGGAGTAGCTGCTTACCTTGCCACCCATGCCGCGAGCACTGCTTGCAGAAGAACTTGCACCGGAGGCAGACTCGTCAGCCATGCTGTTGAGGAACTTCTTGTTTTCGGCTTCAGCCTGGGCGACAGCAATCGTTGCCTGCTCTTTCGCCTGGTTGGCCAGTTTGATGGCTTCTTCATCATTACCGGCTTCCAGCGCTTTCTCGGCTTTAGCGATTAATTTACCTGTGTCACGCCATTCGTAATTCAGGGCTCTGGCTTCTGCGTTAGCAGCTTTGGCATCGGCAATTGCCTGTGCTGCGGTTACTTCGTCAGAAGCTTCATCTGTTGAAGCACAGCCGGTAATAAGGCCTAGGCTTAAAAGGGCTACACTAAACAGGCGGGCAGTTGTTCGCATGGTCATAATTTCTCCAGTATTGGGCGGTTGTGTTTGTTGTTATTTATATAGTGATTACTAGGTGGTGATTATAGCGCTAAAAAATAACAATGGAAGTATTTAGTGTCAAGCAATGTTTTCTGTCAGAATGGCCTATTTACGATAGAATTTGCCCCCAGCGCCGCCCTGTGGGGCAAAAACCACTATTTATCAGAATATTACCGAAATGATTGCCGGAGAAAACCGCAAAATGACAGACCAAATCCGCATTTTTCATAACCCCAGATGCAGCAAAAGCCGCCTCACCATGGAAATACTCACTGATAAAGACGCCGATATCAGTATTGTCGAGTACCTGAAAACACCGCCGAGCGCAGCTGAACTGAAAGAAATTCTGGATCTGCTTGGCCTCAAACCACGCGAACTGATGCGCAAGCACGAAAAACCCTATAAGGAAAACAACCTGGATAACCCGGAGCTGACGGATGAACAGCTGATCCAGGCCATGGTCGACAACCCCATCCTGATCGAGCGTCCGATCGTGATAACCGGCAACAGGGCGGTTATCGGGCGCCCGCCGGAAAAAGTGCTGGAACTGTTCTGATGCCCGATACCACTTCTGAAATACTGGTTCTTTACTACAGTCCCGGCGGCACCACGGCCGAGCTGGCCAGGATAATCGCCCGCGGCGTCGAGGAAGTTGACGGTGTGCAGGCGCGTATACGCACGGTGCCACCCGTTTCTCCGGTGTGCGAGCAGGTGGCAGACACCGTCCCCGAATCCGGTCCGCTGTACGCAACTACCGACGACCTTGAGGCCTGTGATGGCCTCATTCTCGGCTGCCCCACCCACTTCGGCAATATGCCGGCAGCCATGAAATACTTTATCGATTCCACCAGCGCCCTGTGGATGGGTGGCAAGCTGGCCGGCAAACCGGCGGCGGTTTTCTCGGCCAGTACCAGCATGCATGGCGGCCAGGAAAGTACCCTGCTGACCATGATGCTGCCCCTGCTGCATCATGGCATGCTGATTGTCGGCCTGCCCTATACCGAAACCGCGCTGTTTGAAACCAGAAGCGGCGGCAGCCCCTATGGCGTCACCCGCCTCACAGACGACCTGGAAGCCACGCCCATCAGTGATGAAGAGCGCGAATTAAGCCTGGCCATGGGCCGGCGCGTGGCAGGGGTCGCCAGAAAACTCAGGGCAGGAAGCTGATATGAGCCTGACCCAGTGGATCAAGCTTGGCCGTGTGCTCACCCTGCTCGGCTATTTCGGCCTGCTTATCGGTCTGTTTGCCTGGCACCTGCTTATCGACCCGCCTCCGCGGCATCTGATGTCGGTGATTATCTTTTTCCAGATCGGACCGTTGATGCTGCCCCTGTTTGGCCTGCTCAACGGCAAACTCTATACCCATGCCTGGTCGATGTACCTGGCTATTTTTTATTTCGTGGTTGGCGTCTGGTATGCCGGTCATGACAGGGATCTGGGCATCGGCCTGTATGTTATCGCCAGTAGCCTGCTGTTTTTTGCCGGTACCGTCATCTATACACGCTATATGGGCAGAAGTCTGAAAAACCGGGACGAATCGACACCCGCATAAAGCCCGGCAGGATACCGGCACAGACGTCCTTTCACACCGAGAAAGCATGACATTTATTACCGATATCGTTTCCACTAACGTCCACCATGCCAGTGTTTCCGCCATCAAGGAAATGGCCATGCTCAGCGCAAAGGTAAAAGGTGCCGCTTCGCTGACCTGGGGACTGCCGTCATTTCGCACGCCCGACTATATCCGCGCCGGCGTCATCGCCAGCCTTGATAATGACATCGATGCCGGCAAATACACCCTGCCGGATGGCCTGCCTGAATTACGCCGGCTGGTCGTTGAGAAACACAAACAGGAAACCGGCATTGAAATCGATGCCGATGAAAACGTCATGATCAACGCCGGCAATATGCAGGGCCTGAACACACTTTTTCACACCATGCTGGACCCCGGTGACGAGATCATTCTTACCGACCCGTGTTTTGCCTCCCATATCCAGCAGATCGACCTGTTTTCCGGCAAGCCGGTGTACTGGCCACTGAACGAGGCCGACAACTGGTCACTGGACCTGGAGCGACTGCCGCAGCTGATCACCGACAAAACCCAGGCCATCGTTATTGTCAGCCCGTCGAACCCGACCGGGAAAATCTTTACCGAAGAAGAACTGATGCGTGTTGGCGAAATAGCGCTTGCGCACAATATCCTGGTGATTATTGACGATCCCTACAGCGATTTTGTATACGACAATGCGGGCAAATACTTCAACCTGGCCAGCGTGGAGAAATTCAGCGACCACGTGGTTTATCTGTATTCGTTTTCCAAGGCCTATGCCATGAGCGGCTGGCGTCTGTCCTATACGATTATGCCCGCAGAGCTGAAACGCGAGGCCATGAAGGTGCATGACGCCACCATGATCTGCGCGCCGCGCATATCACAGCTGGCAGGAATAGCGGCCTTAAGCCAGCCCGCGGTTCACAAACCGATGTTTGCCAGGGTTCTGCAGCAACGTCGCGAACTGATCTGCCAGCGCCTGGAAAACATCCCACACGTGTTCGCCAGTCACCGCCCCGAAGGCGCCTATTATGTTTTTCCGAAAATAATGGTCGAGCATGCCAATGCCAGGGCGTTTGCTATCGATCTGCTGAATCATGCCGGCGTCGCGGTCACCCCAGGCAGTGCTTTCGGACCTTCGGGCGAAGGTCATGTCAGAATGGCCTATTGTGTCGATGATGACACCATTAACCTGGCATTCGACCGTATCGAGCAGTATTTTTCGCGCCTGGGCTAGAACGTACCGCTCAGATCGCCGCTCAGGCCACCGCTCAGGCCACCGCTCAGGTCACCACTCAGGCCATGTTTTCACTGCCGAAAACCGATTTTACCAGCGGAATCGTCAGTTTTCGCTGCATGGCCATCGAGGCCTTGTCCAGCAGGGCCAGGCGCTCAAACAGGCCGAACATATCGCGCGGATAACGTTGCATCAGGTAGTCGGCCACCTGGCGCGGCAGCTCCAGGCCGTTCTGCCGGGCACGATAGCTCAGGGCCTGATACTTGTCTTCATCGCTTAAGGGCAGCAGCTGGAACACCGGCCCCCAGGACAGGCGCGAGCGCAGGTCGGGCAGCTGCGCAAAGGAAACATCCGGCGGCTGGGTTGCCGCCATTATCAGGCGGCTGCCGTTTTCACGTACGCGGTTGATCAGGTCGAACAGGGCCAGCTGCCATTGCGGCTCGACCAGCCAGCGCTCCAGCTCGTCCAGGCAGAGCAGGTCCAGTGTTTCCAGGCCTGCAAACATCTCCACCGCCTGCCCGTTGATTTGAGCGGCGGTGAGATAGCAGACGCTCTGCTGCCTTTTCGCCGCCAGGTTACAGCTGGCCTGCAGCAAATGACTTTTACCCAGGCCGCTGTCACCCCAGAAAAAAAGCTGGCTTTCCCCCTCGCCCCGGATCAGCTGTTGCGCCAGCCCGGTGGCTACGGTATTGGGCCCGGCAATAAAGCTGTCAAAGGTAAACAGCTCGCCGGGCTCGAAACCCAGGGGAAGTTGCGGATGGTTGATGCGGCTCATCGGTACGTCGTTATCGGCGTTGCCCGCAAAGGCTAACGCAGACGATAATGATACAGCGGCAGCTCGTTGACGGCTGGCGCGGTTTGAGGCTCTTCCGCTACCCCTTCAAGCGTTCCCGCCTGCAGTGCCGGCTGCGCGCCGGACAGCTGGTCTGCCTGCCGGGCTGGTAGCGTGGCAGCTGCCTTTGTCGGTGGCTGTTCAACGGGTTTTGATTTGTTGGGTTTTGATTTGTTATCCGCCGCGCCTGCCGGCAGCTTCAGATCGGCTGCGGGCTTCGGCTGTTGCTGCGCAGGCGGCACGGCAGGCACCGCTTTCTTCTCAACAGGCAGCTCCTCGACCCTGATCAGCCTGCCTTCGGCATCAACAAGATCAAGAAAGGCATCGGCGCCGGTACGCAGGCTGACTTCAAACAGGGCGCTTTTTGCATCGACCTGAAGCGGCAGCAGATTTTCCACCATATTCAGGTCCCTGAGATAATCTTCCAGCTGACGGTATTTGCTGATGGCGCTAACCCCGTCCACACGCAGACGAATAACAGCCTCGGGCGCGCCCTGGCCAATGGTGTGCACGGCATAAACCTCGCCCATGGCATCGGCGGCCTGGTCAACGGCCTTGTTGATCAGTTGCGTGTAATCGCTATCGACCAGGCTCCAATGACGCTCGCTTTCCGGCATCAGCAGGCTCCAGCTGCTCTGCCACTGGCGACCGTTCCACAGCAAACTGCCGGCCAGTGCCGGGCCGCGGGTATAGCGGCGCGAGGCGGCCTCTACCTGGTCCCTGAAACCACCACGAATATCCGCGATGCTGATTATTTTCCGGTCTTTGGCATCGTATTTCGGCCAGCGCCCGGGAATACCGCGACGCTGCAGCGCCGCTTCCATGGCGACCTTGATGTCGGACTGGTCACGCTCACGCAGCACATACTGGTTGCGCCCGTCCTTGACCGCCAGCCAGACGATAACATCGGGACGGTGCTCCCCCCACACCGGGAAGCTGTTTTCGCGCAGGTACTTCTCGATCAGCTTGCCGTTATAGCGCAGCTTGACACGGTAATTGAGAATTTCATCCTCGTCATTCAGCACCGGGGTTTCCAGTGGCTCGTAACTGAACTTCTGCACATAACGGCTGGCCGGCGGGCGCTTCAGCTTGCTCATAATGACGCTGTCACCGGCAACGCGCACGAACACTTCGTCCAGCCCTTGCACAAAAGCACGCCATCGGCTTTCCTGCGACTCGTCCGGCACCAGAATTTCCACGTCATAAAGCGTGCTGGCATGCGCCGCCATCAGCGGCGAGGAAAACAGCACAATAGCCAGGGCCAGCAGTATTCCCGGACGGCGAAAAGCCTGCTGCAAAGTCATACAGAAGATCATGAACGAGCTCGTAATGGGCGCCGTAAACGGCAGTGTGGAAGAAGGCAGCAAGGACGGTTTCCGTTTAAATTCTTTTGTCAATCGCGTAATACATACCTGTCAAGACAGGCGCGGAAATGAAAAATTCAGTGAAAATTTCTTCAGCCAATACATGGCAGAGCGTGTACAATAACACATCTTTTTTTATATAACCAAACAGGCTGTATTTCGATGTCTGCCGATCAGAATTCCTCTTCAAAATCCTTAAGTTACCGCGACGCCGGTGTCAATATCGATGCCGGTAACGCGCTCGTGGAAAAAATCAAAAGCAGCGTTGCCAGCACGCACCGTCCCGGTGTTATGGGCGGCATCGGCGGTTTCGGTGGCCTGTTCGAACTGCCCGAGGGCTACCGCCAGCCGGTGCTGGTATCCGGAACCGATGGCGTCGGCACCAAGCTGAAGCTGGCCATTGACCTGAACCGGCATGACACCATCGGCATCGATCTGGTCGCCATGTGTGTCAATGACATCCTGGTGCTGGGCGCCGAACCGCTGTATTTTCTCGACTATTACGCCACCGGCGAGCTCGATACCGACATTGCCGCCAGCGTGGTCGAAGGCATTGCCGAGGGCTGCCGCCAGTCCAGTGCCGCCCTGATCGGCGGTGAAACCGCGGAAATGCCCGGCATGTACAGCAAGGGCGATTACGACCTGGCCGGCTTCTGCGTCGGCGTGGTGGAAAAACAGGCCATTATCGACGGCTCCAGAGTCAAAAGCGGCGACGCCCTGGTAGCTATTGCTTCCAGCGGTCCGCATTCCAACGGCTATTCCCTGATTCGCAAGATTATCGAAGTCAGCCAGGCCAGACTTGAAGACCCGCTGGGTGAGACGACACTGGGCGATGCCCTGCTGGCGCCGACGCGTATCTATGTGAAAGCCATTCACCAGCTGCTGCCCGCCTTCGAGCTGCACGCGCTGGCGCATATTACCGGTGGCGGCCTGCTGGAAAACATTCCGCGTGTGCTGCCGCAAAATTGCCAGGCCGTTATCGACACGACCAGCTGGCAACTGCCGGAAGTCTTCCGGTGGCTGCAGCAAAACGGCAATGTCGAGCAGAACGAGATGTACCGTACCTTCAACTGCGGTGTTGGCATGGTGCTGGTGGTCGATAGCGGTGACGCCGATGCCATTGTCGACAGGCTGAACAGCAGTGGCGAACACGCCTGGCTGATTGGCAGCATCCAGGACGGCGAGCGCGACCGGGTACTTTTCCGCTAGCCATTATCCCTCAGGCCCTTCTGCGACAAGACCCGCCAGTGTGAAAAAACTCTCCCTCGTTGTCCTGATCTCCGGCTCCGGCAGCAATCTGCAGGCCATTATCGATGCCATACAAAGCGGCGAGCTGAATGCCGAAATCCGTCTGGTGATCAGCAACCGTGCCGACGCCGGCGGCCTGCAGCGCGCAGAAAAGGCCGGCATAGAAACCCGTGTTATCGATCATAAACACTACCCCGACCGGGAAAGTTTCGACCGCGCCATGATCGCCGAGATCGACCCGCTGCAACCGGACCTGGTTATCCTCGCCGGTTTTATGCGTATTCTCAGCCCGGCCTTTATCGAACATTTCGAGCATCGTCTGCTCAATATCCACCCCTCCCTGCTGCCCCGCTACAAGGGACTGAACACTCACCAGCAGGCCATCGACAATAGCGACGCGATACACGGCGCCAGCGTGCATTTCGTCAATGTCGAACTCGACAGCGGCCCGCTGGTCATACAGGCAGAGGTTCCGGTTCTGCCAGGCGACGACGCAAAGACACTGGCCGCGCGTGTACTTGAACAGGAACACCGTATTTACCCGCTGGCGATAAAACTTTATGGCGAAGGCAAACTGCATTTTGATAACAATACCCTGTTCTATGAAGACCAGCCGCTTGTGCGGCCATTGCGCTGGAAAGACGGGCAGCTGATCACTCCCGAACATGTATAAACCATTCAACACATTGTTGCGTACGCTCCTGTTACCGCTGCTCGTGCTGATATTACACACGCAAACGGCAGCAGCCGGCAGCAAACATCAACTGCCCGAATTTCACGCACGATATGCCGTGCTGTTTATGGGCATGAAGGTTGCTGAGGCCGACTATACGCTTAAACATACCGACAGCGGTTACCGCTTCAGCCAGCAGACCCGGCTCTATGGCCTGGCAAAGCTGCTGCGCAAGGATACCGTCGACGCCGTCAGCCTGGTTGAGGAAAAAAACGGCCGCCTGTTGCTGCAGCAGTATGAATACATCCAGCGCGGCGGCGATGCACGCGAAGAAAAATTCAGTATCCAGTGGAATGAAAACGCCACGCCGGTAACGGGGCTGGTTACCGGCCATTACGAAAACAGGGAAACCCGACTGACCACCAAAGGCCCGGTATGGGAACCGCTGTCATTCCAGCTGCCACTGATGCTCGAAGCTGACGCCGGTAAAAAAGAATACCCCTACAAGGCCGTGATCAAGGGCGAGATGGATACCTACCACTTTGTTGCTGGCAAAACGAAAAAAGTCCACTTTGCCGGCAGGGACTACCAGGCACTGGAAGTGGTCAGAACAGACCCGCGTCCGGATCGTGACTGGTCGCTGCACCTCTGGCTGATTCCCGAGCTGCACAATATTCCCTTTCTTATTGATAACTACCGTGACGGCAAGTTACACTCTCGCGCAAAGCTTGAACAAGTACAGTTCGGCAATGGCGAAAAACTGGTCCACAAAGACGACAGCGATAATGAATTCTGATCACAATCACAGAACAGGCAGCGGCGCCGACGATGAAGAGGAAATCGACTACGGCCCGAGCAAGTCGCAGATAAAACGCGAATGCCATCACCTGCTGGATGTCGGCGATGAAATCCTGAAGCTGAAGGCAGAGGAAATCAGATCGCTGGACCTGCCCGCCGAACTCGAAGAAGCCGTTACCACCGCCCTGAAAATCAAATCACGCAGCGGCCTGAAACGCCAGCGCCAGTACATTGGCAAACTGCTGCGCAATATGGACAGCGAAGATATCGAAAACCGACTGCGCGCCATACAACACCGTCACGACATCAACACCGCCGCCTTCAAGCGCCTGGAACGCTGGCGCGACCGGCTTATCGACAATGATAAAAACGTACTCGGCGAAATCATCGAGCGCCACCCGGATATCGACCGGCAGCATATCAACCAGCTAACGCGGGCGGCGCGAGCGGAAGCAGCGAAAGACAAGCCACCGGTGGCGGCGCGGAAATTGTTCAAATATCTAAGGGAAGTGGATGAGAGCGCCGCAGTGAATAGTGAATAGTGAATAGTGAATAGTGAATAGTGAATAGTGAATAGTGAATTTTAAAATACCGAAACAGGAAAAACGAAGTTTTTCCCGCTTTTAACTATTCACTATTCACTATTAGTTATTCACTGCTTTTTCAGTCCATCCTGTTCCTCTCCGTACTCGATATCGGTGTACGGTATCTGAACACCACCCAGTAGGTCGATAGTACGAAGCTGACGATAACCGTCATCTGGATCAGGTAGGAGGCGCGGATATCGATAACGCCGGCGCTCAGTGCGCTGGCGCCGACCAGCAGGGAAAACTCGCTGCCCTGGCCCAGTCTTGCGCCCAGCTCCATGGAAAATGCCTTGCTCTCGCCTGTCAACTGAAAGCCCTGTTTGAAGGTAAACGGCTTGACCAGAACGATAATCACCGCCAGCAGGAATCCGGCGATCAATACGTCCTGGCTCATCAGGAAATTGAACTGCGCACCGATGGAAAAGAAAAACAGGATCAGGAAGAAATCGCGCAGCGGTTTGAGCTGCTCGGCCATGACCAGCGCCACCGGTGAAGAGGCGAAGCTGACACCGGCAATAAAGGCGCCCATTTCATAGGACAGACCGATGGCATGGGCCACACCGGCGCCGGTCATGCCCCAGCCCAGTGCCAGCAGGAAAGTGAACTCCTGGATAATATCAAAGCGCATAAACAGGCGGTTGATCACATACTTCACCACAATATAGGCCGCCACGGCGAGCAGGATCAGCTTGACAAAAAGCATGGCAATGGCAATGGAAACATTGTCGCCCTGACCGCCGGTCAGTACCAGGATCAGCAGAATGGCGATCACGTCCTGCATCAGCAGCACGCTGGTCATCATTTCACCGGTATGTTTGTGATGCAGCGCCGTGGTCGGTATCAGCTTGAGGCTGATAATGGTGCTGGAGAACATCAGGGCGGCGCCGATAATCAGGCTTTCCATGCGAGAAAATCCCCAGGCCCAGGCAAAGGCACCGGCCACCACAAAAAACACCAGGCTGGTCAACAGTGTGACCATCGCGGTTTTGCTGAAAAGGTGTACCAGGCGGTCGGGCTTGAGGTTTATCCCGAGAAGATAGAGCAGCAGAATAACGCCGATATGCGCCAGTTTTTCAATATGCTCCGGCGCCTTGATCAGGCCAAGGCCGGCAGGACCGGCAACCACGCCAAAGGCAATATAGGCCAGAATGACCGGCTGTTTAAGATAAAGAAAAGCGGTAGCGAACACCGCCGCGCCGGCGAAAATAAGAACAAACTCGAAAATAATATTCTGGTAGCCCATGCAGGGGATTGTACCAGCTTATTTTCGTGACAAAGCCTCTGAGGAAGGATTTTTGCGCTGGCCTGCGGTTATACCGGCAATATCATTCGCTGTATTTTTCATCTCTGTGAGGCCCGTGAAAAGGCCAGGTCTTACGAGAACGAACAGGAAAAACGCTTGTGCTCCAGCGCCGGGAACATCTTGCGGGTGTGCTCCAGCTTGGCAGTATCAATATCAGCGATAACCACACCGGTACCATGCGGCAGGCGGTTAAGAATCAGCCCCCAGGGATCGATAATCATGCTGTCGCCGTGGGTTTCTCGCCCCCCCACATGATAGCCGCCCTGGTCGGCGGCGATCATAAAGCAGAGGTTTTCAATGGCGCGGGCGCGCAGCAGGGATTCCCAGTGTACCTTGCCGGTCAGGCTGGTAAAGGCCGAGGGCAGCGCGCAGATTTCCATGCCTTTATCGACCAGGGCACGAAACAGCTCCGGGAAGCGCAGGTCGTAGCAAACCGCCAGGCCAAGCTTGCCAAAGGGCGTGTCGACAACCACCAGTTCCCTGCCCGGTGAAATCGTTTCCGATTCGGTATAACTTTCGTTATTGTCACCGATGGTGACATCGAACAGGTGTATCTTGTCATATCGCGCAACCAGCTCGCCCTGCGGGTTATGCAGCATACAGGCGGCATAGACCTTGCCTTCTTCCTCGGACTGAATCGGGATGGTGCCGCCGACCAGCCAGATATTGTTTTTTATCGCCTGCTGTGTCAGGTAGTCCTGCAGCAGGCCGCTACCCGGCTGTTCGGCAATTTTCACCTTGTCGGTTTCAGCCATGCCCATAATGGCAAAGTTTTCCGGCAATACCACCAGTTCTGCGCCCTGCTGTACTGCTATTTTTATCAGTTTTTCTGCTTCAGCCAGATTCGCTTTTACATTCGGCCCGGAGGCCATCTGTATTGCCGCAACTTTACTCACCAAACAATCTCCTGTTTTTTTTATTTATTCTACCAAGGATAACCTGTTTATTTCAGGATTTCTTCCCTGTCGACGCGTCCACATAGCGCCCGGGATAGTGCCGGCTCCGGCATTCTCAGGCACGGCGCAGGGCGAACTTGATCATATCATCACCCCCGCTTCCGGGGGTGATGATCATATGCTCCGAAGGAATACCCAGTGAAACCAGCCAGTCGGTCAGCTCCTGTACCCAGAACTCACCCTCCTCGCCACCGGGATACTGTATCTCGATAAATTTCGTTCTGTCTTCAAGCCAGGCGTTGACCACCTTACGCAGCACCGGCAGGGCCAGAATCTTGTCGCCACTGCGCCTCATGTCCCACTGCTCGGCATAAAGTACCCAGGCTTCGGGTTTGGACGCTGTATTCCGGGGGGCTGTGCGGGCTGGTGTTTTCCCGGTAACGACTTTGTCCGGGCGTGCATCAGCAGCGCCATTGACTGCAGTGCCGGTTTCAGCAACAGCAGCCAATGGCAGGCTGATAATGCAAACCAGCAATAGCGGTGATATCAAAGGGCTAAAAGTCATCTTCTGCTTCTTCATCCGTTCTCTGTACGATCTGTTCTATCTTCGGATCGTCCCAGCTTCCCGTTATGGAATATACATTATGCCCTACCCCGACATCAAAGACCTTCTGAATCAGGGCCAGCCCGGCACCGATGGCAACGCCACCGAGCAGGGTTCCACCGGCAATGGTCAGTGTATCAGTATGCGGTTTGACGCGCATCAGCAGGTTGTAATCCCTGTCAATCAGGCCGATACTGCCGAAGATATTGATATTGGCCGCCGGTGCGTAAATATCACAGTTTTTCAGCGATCCCTTGCCATTAACAAATTCGAATTCACCCTTGATACGATCAAAGGAAAAACCCTTGCGGGTAACATCGTCGAAATCAAGCGACAGACGGTTGGCCAGCTTGAAGATATTCATCAGGCCCAGCAGACGACCACCGGCACCGGGATTCATGCTGACAATTTCGCCGTCCTTCATTTCAAAGCTGGTTGAGCCCTTCATATTGGCCCAGGAGAAAGCATAGGGTTCCGCCGACCACATGGCATTGAAACTGGCCTTGTAGGTGCAGCGGTCCAGGCTGCGCTCAAATCCCAGGCCGGCAAGCGTATTACCGCAGTTGCTGCTGCTTACCTTGCCCTGCAGCACCGTGGTGTGCGCACCGGTCCAGGAGGTCAGCCAGCTGCCCCGTGCACTGAAACTCATTGACGGCCCGTTCATGGTCAGCCTGTTAATCAGCATGCCATGTTCATTCCAGTCGGTTTCCAGATTGACATCGGTAAACATCCAGTCATCCCAGAGCACTGTTTTGGCCTGCCAGCGCAAGGCGGGGAAGTCCGACGGCCGCAGCTTCTTGCCGGCTTTTTTTCCGGTACTGACAAACAGCGAATGCAGGTCGACTTTTTCCATGTTCAGCACCACCTCGGTATCGTGATCCAGGCCTTCGGCAAAGTCCCCCTTGCCCCGCAGATAATCCGAATTAACGGTAAAGTGCCAGAACTTTTCCCGGTCACGCTGCGCATACAGGTTCAGCAGAGGCTCCGCCTGCCAGCGGCTGGCGCTGGACTCAAGATGCAGTCCGCCCTCATCCATCACCGAGAGATCAAATTTGTAGGCCATTTTTTCAGCCGCCGGTTTTTTCACCTTGTCTGACACATTCAGGGATATCCCGTCCAGATCGGACCTTGCCCTGATGCGCACAAGATAGTCTTTTTTCTTGCGCGGCACTTCGACATCGATAGACCATTGCCCGCTGCCATCGACCCAGTCCTGCGGCACCCATTCGTATTTCTGCAGCAGGTAGTCAGCGCCCAGTTCACCATCAAGATGATAGATAATGGTTCTGACTCCGGCCTTCTCCCGCGTCACAATATTCAGTTCTACCGGTTTTTTCTGCACCTCCGCCCTGACCGAATCGGCGAATATACTGTCGCGGGTAAAATTGATCATGCCGTTAACCGCTTCCATTTCATAACCCATGGCCGGGTAATAGACCGAAGCATTGACCAGGTTCAGCTGGCCTTCTATGTTCAGAGTCTCCGGATGGAGGAATGGAATATCCAGCTTCAGGCTCAACAGGCTTTCCCCGTCAATCTGGAACAGACGCAGGGGACGCCCCAGCCGCCTGTCCAGTGGGCTGTTCCAGACATAGTCCTGTACGTCGGCATTATTACCGCTGGCCTGCAGATTTACGCCAAGCACGGGATGGCGAAGATCGGGAATTTCTGCGACGGCATCATAAAGCCTGATACCACGGCTGACAGAACGGGCATGGGTCAGTATCAGGCTCTGGTTTTCAAACTTTACGATACCCGAGGTATTCTCCAGTTTCGGCCAGCCTTTCAGGTACTGCATATTCACATCCCTGGCTTCAAACATCACCTGGAATATGCCGTTATGCTGCTTGAACGGAAAATCCGACAAATTACCATAAAGAATAAACTGCCCCTGCGGCACATAACCGTCGGTAACGGCCATGTGCAGCCAGTCGATCAGCTTCGGTTTCATTACGCCTACCGGCAGATAGCGAGTGGCGTATTTGCCCCAGGCATCATAAAAGTCCGTTTGCGCGTCGACAAAAACCTTATTGTCCGCCAGCAGGCGCAGCTCAAGGCGAGAGAAGGTATTGATGTGGTCGTTTTTCAGCTGCAAGCTGTCCGTGGCCAGCCGCCAGCCCTCTTCCGTGCGACGCATTTCAAGGTCGCCCCGCAGAAAATCCGCCTGCAGCGGATAAACAAACATATCAGGCATTTCGAAGCTGGCATTTTCAGATGCCAGTTTCACATCCAGGCGGCTATCATCATAATGCAGCTCGGCATCCAGACCGTCCAGCCTGATTTTCTTTTGCGGGATGGTCAGTCCCAGGTTGACAATGCTGGCGTCAAGACGCGCCTTGTTCAGCAGAAGCTGCTGCCTGTTCTCAGCGGGTACGTCCTCATCGGACACGAATACGGGCAAGCGCAGATCAAGATTATAAATGTCGGCAGCAGGCCGGTAAGTGGCCAGCTTGCTGTATTGCCTGTGCGCATCACCATCGAGCACTACGTCCAGCAAACGGGTAATGTCCTGCACGCGCAGGAAATCGGCACTGACATGATAAAAGTCCCCGTCATTGCTGGCCTGCAGGTTTAGCGGACGCCCCCATTCGGGCTGGTCCTCACTGCCAAAGTAAAAATCGGCCAGACTGACATTCCAGAAGTCACCATCACGCAGGTAGCGTGCGTTTCCGCTTAAATATTCGGTCTGCCACGCCTTACCGCTGCTGCGGTTTTTTATCAGCAGGTTCTGCGCCTGTAACTGCGTGGTCAGTGACTGCAGAACATTCTGTTTAAGCTCGCCCCATATCAGCACATCGACATCGGCATCAAGCTGATGCGTTGTCAGAAAGCGAAATTTCCTGTTCCACTGACTCAGCCTGATTGCGCTGGCCTCGATATAGAATTCGCCATCAAGCCTGTCAATATCACCCGACAGCTCTGCAACGGCGGCAAGGCTGCGGCCATACTCGTCCGGCAGGTTCATGGAAAACTTGATGCGATGATTGTTAAAACTGTTCTGCACATCAATATTAACGTCCAGCAGAACCATATTAAGGTGTTTATTGGTGTGGTCCTGGTAGTAAATATTGCTGTCGTGCAGCAGATAATCGGCATTCTGGATCATATAGATCAATGGCTCGGGCAGTTCTGAAGAACGGCCCGTGGCCTGCGTATTGAAACGAATGCCCTGTATCAGCCACTCGGTATCCGACAGTTTTTCTATGGACAGATCAATGCCCACCAGACCGACATCGCCGATAATGGCTTCACGACGCATAATGGAAGCCATCACATCCAGCTCAACAAAGGCTTCTTCGAAATGGAACAGCGGAATTCTGTGCGCCTTGTCGAAAACAGCGACGTCGAGCAGTTTCAGGCGGGGGGAAAACCAGTCGATATCGGCAGCGAGGGATTTGATTTCTACGGGCAGGCCAATCTGCTTGCTGATGATCTGCTGGATTTCATCCTTGTAACCGGTAGCGTAAGGCAGGGCCGCGCGCAGCACGCTGAAGCCTACTGCCGCGGTAATCAGGATCACCGCCAGGCAGATAATAATGCATATCCTGAAACGAAAAAGCCATTGCATGAACTTATGCCATTATTCCGGTGTGCTCTGTCTCGCCATACGCCGGTTACAGTATAACAACGTCATACTGTTCCTGCGTAAACAATGCCTCGACCTGGAACTTGATGGGAATGCCGATAAAGTCTTCCAGCTCGGCCAGACTGCTCGACTCCTCGTCCACCAGCAGATCGACAACGTCCTGCGCCGCCAGCACCAGCAGTTCCTTTGCGTCGAACTGCCTGGCCTCACGCAGTATTTCGCGGAAGATTTCATAGCACACGGTTTCCGCGGTCTTGATGGTGCCACGCCCCTCGCAGGTGGGACAGGTGCCGCAGAGTACGTGCTCCAGGCTTTCACGGGTGCGCTTGCGCGTCATTTCCACCAGACCCAGCGCCGAGACATCGCAGATGGAGGTGCGCGCATGGTCTTTCTCCAGCGCCTTTTCCAGGGCGCGCAACACCTGGCGCTTGTGTTCCTCCTCGCCCATGTCGATAAAATCGAGAATGACGATGCCGCCGAGGTTGCGCAGGCGCAGCTGGCGGGCAATGGCCTGGGCCGCTTCCAGATTGGTCTTGAAAATGGTTTCTTCGAGGTTGCGACTGCCGACAAAGGCGCCGGTGTTGACGTCGATGGTGGTCATGGCCTCGGTCTGGTCGATAATCAGGTAACCGCCGGACTTGAGCTGCACCTTGCGCTCCAGCCCCTTCTGGATTTCATCCTCGACGCCGTGCAGATCGAAGATCGGCCGCTCGCCGGGATAGTGCTCGATAAACTCGGCGACTTCCGGCACATATTTTTCGGCAAATTCCAGCATAATATTGCTGGTTTCGCGTGAATCGACCCGGATCACCTCAAGGTCTTCATCCACCATGTCGCGCAGCACGCGCAGATACAGGGGCAGGTCCTTGTGCACTACATTGCCGGGTTTGACATTGGCCGTGTTATTGATGTTTTCCCAGAGCCGATTGAGGTACTTGATGTCGCTGGCAATGGCCTCACGGTCGGCCACCTCGGCGGCGGTGCGCAGGATATAGCCGGCATCCTTGATGCGGTGCTCCTGTTCCAGCAGGTAGTTTTTCAGGCGCTCGCGATCTTCCTCGTTTTCAATGCGCGAGGACACGCCGATATTGTCGGCATTGGGCATAAACACCAGATAGCGCGAGGGGATGGTGATATTGGTGGTCAGACGCGCGCCCTTGGTACCAAGCTGGTCCTTGAGCACCTGCACCAGGATTTCCTGCCCCTCGTGCAGCAGCTGGCCGATATGCACCTGGCCGTTGGCGGAACGGCTTTTCACATTGTCCTTCAGGGCGACATCGGAAACGTGCAGAAAGGCGGCCTTTTCCAGACCGATCTCGACGAAGGCCGCTTCCATACCCGGCAGCACCCGCACCACCTTGCCCTTGTAGACATTGCCCACCAGGCCACGGCTGCGGCTGCGCTCGATATACAGGTCGTGCAGCATGCCGTTTTCCAGAATCGCCACGCGGGTTTCCTGTGGCGTAATATTGATCAGTATTTCCTTGCTCATGGTGTGTTGCTGACTCATTTCTTTATATTATTTAAGACCCGTTGGCTGCTCCGCTGGCAGCCCCGTTGGCAAAGTGTCTATTCCGCTTTGTTTCAGCAGGCCTGCGGTTTCAAACAGGGGCAGGCCCATAATGCCGGAATAACTGCCCTCGATACGCGCGACGAACTGGGCGGCAATGCCCTGTATGGCATAGGCGCCGGCCTTGTCGTCGGCCTCGCCGGTTTCCAGATAGGCGTCGATTTCCGCCGCCTGCAGCGGTTTGAACCAGACATGGCTGCTGCTTAGCGCCGTTGCGCTCTCCCCTGCTGTAACTATAGCCACTGCGGTGTGAACTGTGTGTTTTTGCGCCGAAAGTTGCTGCAATATCTGCCGCGCATGTTCCCGGTCCCGTGGCTTGCCCAGAATATGTTCTTCGAATTCGATGGCGGTATCCGAACCCAGCACCGGCAGACCCTGCGGGTTGTCGATGACGTCAAAACCACGCTGGGCTTTTTCCCTTGCCAGGCGCAGCACGAAATCCACGACGTTCTCACCGGGCCCTGGCGTTTCATCGATATCCACCGGCACCGCCCTGGGCCTTATACCGATCTGCTGCAGCAGTTCCCGCCGGCGCGGTGAGGCAGAGGCCAGAATGATCTGCGCAGACGTATCGGAAGCAGAGCGGTCAGGCACGATGGTAAGGATGGTTGTTCAGAATCGACCAGGCGCGATAGATCTGCTCCAGCAGGATCACCCGCACCAGGGTATGCGGAAAGGTCATGGCCGACAGCGAGATTTTCAGCCGCGCCTGCTTCAGCAGTTCCTCGGAAACACCATCGGGGCCGCCGATAATAATCGATACGTCCCGGCCCTCATCCAGCCAGTTTTGCAGCAGGCCGGACAGTTTCATGGTATCAAGCGGTTTGCCCAGCACATCCAGCACCACCAGCAGGGAGTTATCCGGCACCGCCGCCAGCAGCTTGCGGCTTTCATCACGAACGATGCGGGGAATATCCGGATTCTTGCCGCGCCTGATCAGCGGCAGCAGGATACTGTTGATCCTGATTTCCGCCGGCAGGCGCTTGCTGAAATCCCGGCTGGCTTCCTCTACCCAGGCCGGCATTTTGTTTCCAATGGCAATCAGGTTGATTTTCACAACGGCCGGTCCTAGAGCGCGTCCTGCTCCTGCCGGTTAATGGCATCCAGTGACCACAGGCTTTCCAGGTCGTAGAACTCGCGCACCTGCTGCTGCATGACATGCACAATGACATCACCCAGATCGACCAGCACCCATTCGCCGTCATCCTCGCCTTCCACGCCCAGCGGCGGCCGGCCGGCTTTCTTGGCTTCCATCACCACATTATTGGCAATGGATTTCACATGGCGGCTGGAGGAACCGGTGGCAATAATAATAAAGTCGGTCACCGTGGTCTTGCCCTTCACATCCAGCACGGTAATATCCTCGGCCTTCAGGTCTTCCAGTGCGTCGATGGCCAGTTTTTTCAGTTCTTCAATCGTCATTCACATTATCTCGTTGGTAGCTTTGCAACCGCCGGGCGACCGCGGCCGGCAGGTATGCGCTGATATCCTCGCCCTGCGCCAGCTTATGGCGGATCATGGTGGAGGAAATATCCAGCTGTGGCACGGATTTTAACAGGATTTGACCGCCTTTATCGCCCAAAGATTCGGCCAGCTCGGCCTCGTCCTCATGGATAATCCGGGAGCGCAGAAAGGCGAAATCGGCCGGATTACCGTTTTTCTCCAGCGCGTCCAGCGAAAACCCGGGGCGCGTGGTCACCACCAGGTGACAAAGCCCGAAAAGCTCGCGCCAGCGATGCCAGCGGGTAATGCCGGCAAACGCATCCATACCGATAATCAGGCACAGGGTTTCGCCGGGATAGTCCTGCTGCAGCGATTCAAGCGTATCCACCATATAAGACGGCCCCTCGCGACGAAGTTCCCGCTCGTCGATAACAACATCGGGCAGATCGGCAAGCGCCAGTTTCAGCAACTCCAGACGCTGCTCCACGGAAAGCCAGGGCTGCTCACGGTGCGGCGGCACGCGGTTGGGAATAAACAGCAGCGGTGACAGGCCCAGATCCTGCTTGACGCTGAGGGCCGGTTTGATGTGGCCGTAGTGGACGGGGTCGAAGGTACCGCCGAAAATCCCGATCATGATCGGGATTTTAGTGAATAGTTAATAGTGAATAGTGAATAGTGAAAAACGATGCCAGCTAATACCTGGTACCCGTAAAACGGGGATGTAAGTATAAACATTTGCGGCTTCGCCGCTTTTTTACTGTTCACTATTCGTTATTCACTATTCACTGACGGACATGTCCGTCCCCCAGCACCACATACTTCTGACTGGTCAGCCCCTCCAGCCCCACCGGGCCGCGGGCATGCAGTTTGTCCGTACTGATGCCGATCTCGGCGCCGAGGCCGTATTCGAAACCGTCGGCGAAGCGGGTTGAGGCGTTGACCATGACCGAGCTGGAGTCAACCTCGCGCAGGAAGCGGCGGGCCTTGCTGTAGTTCTCGGTAATAATGGACTCGGTGTGCTGCGAGCTGTAGCGGTTGATGTGCTCGATGGCCTCGTCCATGCTGGCGACCGTTTTTATCGACAGGATGGGCGCGAGGTATTCGGTGGCCCAGTCCTCCTCGGTAGCGGCGAGTATTTCCACGCCGCTGTCTTTCAGCGCGGCGCGGGTTTTTTCACAGCCGCGCAGTTCCACGCCTTTCTCCGCATACATGGCGGCCAGCTCTTTTAAAATGGCCAGGTCGGCGCTCTCGCTGACCAGCAGGGTTTCCATGGTGTTGCAGGTACCGTAGCGCTGGGTCTTGGAGTTGAACGCTACCTTCAGCGCCTTGCCGTTGTCGGCCTCGTTGTCGATATAGACATGGCAGATACCGTCCAGGTGCTTGATCACCGGCACCTCGGCCTCGTTGCTGATGCGCTCGATCAGGCCCTTGCCGCCGCGTGGAATAATCACGTCGACATACTCTTTGGCGCGGATCAGTTCACCCACGGCGGCGCGGTCGGTGGTTTCCACCACCTGCACCACTTCGCCCGGCAGGCCGGCCACTTCCAGGCCGTGCTGGATACAGGCGGCAATCGCCTGGTTGGAATGAATGGCCTCGGAACCGCCGCGCAGGATCACCGCGTTGCCCGATTTCAGGCACAGCGCGGCGGCATCGGCGGTCACATTCGGCCGCGATTCGTAGATTATGCCGATAACGCCCAGCGGCACCCGCATCTGCCCCACCTGTATACCCGAAGGCCGGTAGGCCAGGTTGGAAATAATACCCACCGGGTCGGCCAGCGCGGCAATCTGCACCAGGCCTTCGGCCATGCCGGCAATGCGCTCATCGGTCAGCTCAAGGCGGTCGAGCAGCGCCGCGTCCAGCCCCTTTTCCTCACCCGCGGCCAGGTCCAGCGCATTGGCCTTTTTCAGCACATCGGCCTGCACCAGCAGGCGCTCGGCCATGGCATTGAGCGCGGCGTTTTTCTGGCCGGTTTCGGCGCGGCCAATGGCGCGTGAGGCGGCGCGCGCCTGCTCGCCGAGCTTTTGCATATAGGCAGTTACATCAGAAGTCATGGTTTCCGGGTTTGCGTTCATAATCGTTGAAAATCAGAGATTTATTTTATCGCGCAATTATATCGGAAATAATGGCGAAGATGGTGACAGATGTCCACAGCCCTGCCGGACGGGTTTAATGGTAAAGATGGCTTGCCCCGATATTCAGGCAAACGATTTCAGCTGAACCGGCAGGCGCTTGCTGCCCCAGGTACCCGGCTTTTCTTCAAACACGCCGGCGCATTTTGTGCCGCATTTTTTGCAGCAGCCCTTTTCATCCAGGTTCCAGTCGGAAAGCACATACCAGTCACGGCCGATCAGGCGGGTGTGGCAGGAATGGCAGTAGGTGCTCTCGCCATCGATATCATGAACATTGCCGGTATAGGCATAATGCACGCCGTTATCCAGCGCAATCTGCCTGGCGCGGGTCAGGGTTGCAGGCGGGGTTGGCGGGACATCCATCATTTTCCAGGAAGGATGAAAAGCGGTGAAGTGCATGGGCACATCGGGGCCAAGGTTTTTCACCACCCATTTTGTCATCTCGTTGATTTCTTCATCGGAATCATTGTGGCCGGGAATCAGCAGCGTGGTGAGTTCAAACCAGACATCGGTCTCGTGCTTGAGGTAGACCAGGGTATCCAGTACCGGCTGCAAATGCCCGCCGGTGATTTTCCAGTAGAAGTCTTCGGTGAAGGCTTTCAGGTCGACATTCGCCGCATCCATGTACCGGAAAAACTCCTTGCGCGGTTCTTCACTGATATAACCGGCTGTCACCGCGACGGATTTGATACCGTACTCACGACAGGCTTTGGCCACGTCAATGGCGTATTCATGAAAGATCACCGGATCGTTGTAGGTATAGGCCACACTGCGACAGCCCAGCTCATGCGCTACCCGCGCGATTTTCTCGGGCGATGCCTGGTCGGCCAGAATATCCATTTCCCGTGACTTGCTCATGTCCCAGTTCTGGCAGAACTTGCAGGCCAGGTTGCAGCCCGCGGTGCCGAATGACAGCACCGGCGTGCCCGGCAGAAAATGGTTCAGCGGTTTTTTCTCAATGGGGTCGACACAGAAGCCACTGGAGCGCCCGTAGGTCGTCAGTACGATTTCGCCATCTTTGGCGGCCCTGACAAAACAAAGCCCCTGCTGGCCTTCATGTAACTTGCACTCACGCGGACACAGGTCACACTGAACCCGGCCATCATCAAGCTTGTGCCAGTATCTGGTTGGATAGGCGTCCGTTATTATCTGCTGATTGTCATTCATATCAATTGCACCGGGTCGTTCAGGTATTTTCCAGCAAGCGAAACAAACGCCGACAGTTGCAGCACGGGCTCGTATAAAGGCATTACTGGTATTACTGTTAAATGGTGGCGATTTGTCATTTATCAATACATACACTCTATCACTTGACCGACTAAAACCCGGTTGAGCCAGATCAACTCAGGCCCTGTTCGGATAGTCTGTCAGCGGTAATATTTTTTGACCTAACTCAACCCAAACATGCCTATAATGTGAAATAGTTGGACCTTGATCCGTGCAGGAGATGCCAATGGAAACACCCCAGACCCTGACCATCGATGGCAACCAGGCTGCCGCCGAGATTGCGCACCTGACCAATGAGGTCATTGCCATCTACCCGATTACACCCGCCTCGCCCATGGGCGAGTGGGCGGATGAATGGTCATCGCGCAAACGGCCGAACCTGTGGGGCAGCATACCGCGCATTATCGAGATGCAGAGTGAAGGCGGCGCGGCCGGCGCCATTCATGGCGCCCTGCAAACCGGCGCACTGACCACCACCTTTACCGCCTCCCAGGGATTGCTGCTGATGATCCCGAACATGTTCAAGATAGCCGGTGAGCTCACCCCGACCGTGTTTCATGTCGCCTCCCGCTCGGTGGCGGCGCAGGCGCTTTCCATCTTCGGCGATCACAGTGATGTGATGACCGCACGCTCGACCGGCTTTGCTTTCCTCGCCTCGGGCTGCCCGCAGGAAGTCATGGACATGGCCCTGATCGCGCAGGCGGCGACACTGGAATCACGTATCCCCATCGTGCATTTCTTCGATGGTTTCCGCACCTCGCATGAGGTGGCAAAGATACAGGCCATCGATACCGAAACCGTCAGGCAGATGATCGACCAGGAAAAGGTCACGGCACATCGCCGGCGTGGCCTGTCACCGGAACATCCTGTTATCCGGGGCACCTCGCAGAACCCGGATGTGTTCTTCCAGGCGCGCGAAAGCGTCAATCCGTATTACCGGGAGATGCCGGCCATTGTGCAAAAGGTCATGGACCGCTTTGCCGGTCTTACCGGCCGCGCCTATCGGCTGTTCGATTATGTCGGCGCCGAGGATGCCGAAAGAATTATTATACTCATGGGTTCCGGCGCCGAGACGGCCGAAGAAACCGTTGCGTATCTCAATGCGCAGGGGGAGAAAACCGGCCTGATCAAGGTGCGCCTGTTCCGCCCCTTCAGCGCAGCAGCACTGATCGCTGCCCTGCCGGAAACCACCCGGGCCATTGCCGTGCTCGATCGCACCAAGGAACCCGGCGCGGACGGTGAGCCGCTGTACAAGGATATCGTCACCGCCCTGGCGCAATGCTGCCTTGAAGAGCAGGACAATGGCAATAAACGCTTTGCGCAAATGCCGGTCATTATCGGCGGACGTTATGGCCTGTCCTCCAAGGAGTTTACTCCCGCCATGGTCAAGGCCGTGCTGGATGAGCTGAAACCGAAAGCTGATGGAACAAGAGCAAAAAATCATTTCACCATCGGCATAACGGATGATGTCAGCCACAGCAGCCTGCCGTGGGATGCCGGTTTTCGTACCGATGCACACGAAAGCTGTTTTCAGGCGGTTTTTTACGGCCTGGGCAGCGATGGCACGGTCGGCGCCAACAAGAACAGTATCAAGATTATCGGCGAGACCACCGACAAATATGCCCAGGGTTATTTCGTTTATGATTCGAAAAAATCCGGCGCGGTTACCGTTTCGCACCTGCGCTTTGGCGACAGGCCGATCAAATCGTCCTACCTTATCCAGGACGGCGACGCCAATTTTGTTGCCTGTCATCAGCAGGTCTTTCTGGAACGTTACCCGATGCTGGACAAGGCCGCCGACAAGGCCGTGTTCCTGCTCAACACCACGGTAAACCCCGATGCGGTCTGGCAGAGCCTGCCGGAAACAATGCAGCGCCAGATCATCGATAAAAACATCCGCCTTTACTGCATCGATGCCTACGAGATTGCCGCCCTTACCGGCATGGGCAATCGCATCAACACCATTATGCAGACCTGCTTCTTTTCCATTTCCGGGGTGTTGCCGACCGATGTCGCCATCAAGGCGGTCAAGGATGCGGTGGAAAAAACCTATGGCAGAAAGGGCAAACGCCTGGTCGAGCTCAACTTCAGGGCCATCGACCGCACCCTGGAAAACCTGCACGAGGTGAGCGTACCGCAAAAAACCGATGCCCGCTTCGATCTGCATGACCCGGTCGGTGAAGACGCGCCCGAGTTCGTCAGAAAAGTCACCGCGGAGATTATTGCCGGTCGCGGCGATCAGGTGCCGGTCAGCCTGCTGCCGGCCGACGGCACCTACCCGGTCGGCACCGCCGCCTTTGAAAAGCGCAATATCGCGCTGGAAATTCCGCTGCTGGATGAAAACCTCTGCACCCAG
>DRLE01000131.1 GCA_011051475.1 Gammaproteobacteria bacterium | reverse complement strand
TGGTAGGGCGTCAGCTGCTGCACACCGGCCGTGGCGAGTTTCAGAAAAGATTGGCTCATGCGATAACCCCGAACCCTGCCCTATATCACGGCTTTGGGATAGGAGCCCAGCACGCGCACCATGGCCGACGACTGCTCGATTTCGGTTATGGCCTCGGCCACCTGCGCCTCGTCCTTGTGTCCGTCGATATCGATAAAGAATACGTACTCCCAGACACCGCTGCGCGAGGGACGTGACTCGATATTGCTCATGCTGATATTGCGCGTGGCCAGCGGTTTCAACAGGTCAAACAGCGAACCGGGACGATTGTGGGCAAAGACCAGCAGACTGGTACGGTCACTGCCGCTGGGTGGCGCCTGGTAGTCACCGATAATAACAAAGCGCGTGGTATTGTGCGGCTCGTCCTCGATATCGGGGTTGAGAATGGGCATATCGTAGAGTTCGGCGGCCATGGTGCCGGCAATCGCAGCCGACTGTTCATGATCACGCGCAATCAATACCGCTTCGGCATTGCTGTTTACCGCAATACGCTCGGCATTGGGCAGATTGCGATCCAGCCACAGACGGCACTGGGCAATGGACTGCTGGTGCGCATAGACCCGCTCGACATCCGCCAGGGATTTTTCCCGGCTGAGCAGATTATGGCGAATACGAAGCTCCACTTCCCCGCTGATGGTCAGCGAGGAGTTCATCATCAGGTCCAGGGTGTGGTTAACCACGCCCTCGGTGGAGTTCTCCACCGGCACCACACCGAAATTGGCGCCGCCGGCCTCCACCAGGCGAAAGACTTCCTCGATACTGCTGACCGAATGTGATTCGATGAGATTGCCGAAATGCTTGCAGGCGGCGGCATGGGTATAGGTTCCCTCGGGTCCCAGAAAAGCCACGCTCAGCGGCTTTTCCAGCGCCAGACAGGCCGCCATGATCTGGCGAAAAACCCCGGCGATGCTTTCATCGGAAAGCGGCCCCTTGTTACGCTCCATCACCGCGCGCAATACCTGCGCCTCGCGCTCGGGCCGGTAGAAATGCCCGGTCTCGCCCTGCTGCTGCTTGACCTCGGCCACCTTCGCCGCGCACTGCGCCCGCTCGGAAACCAGCTCCTGGATGGCACGGTCGATTTCGTCAATGCGTTTGCGTATTTCAGCTAGGGGATCTTTGTTGGCCATTGAATTCAGTGGGTGTGTTTAGTTTCTTTTTTACCACAGAGGTCACAGAGGTACACAGAGTAAAACTTTTATGTGCTTTGTTTTGCTGTCATTGCGAGCCTTAGCGAAGCAATGACAGCCCTTAAAATAAAAACCTCTGTGACCTCTGTGGTTAAAAATAATCAAATCAAACCAGCCGCGCTTTCAGTACACCTTCAATCGCAGCGAACTTTTCGATCATATCTTCACCAATCTCGCACTCAATGTCCATCAGTGTATAGGCCAGGTCACCGCGGGACTCGTTGCGCAGGTGATGAATATTGTAGCCGGAGTCGCCAACCGCACTGGAAATACGCGCGATCATATCGGGGATATTGTCGTGGGTAATGGCCACGCGTGACTTGCCGCCGCGCGGCAGCTTGATATTCGGGTAATTCACCGAATTGCGGATATTGCCGTTTTCCAGGAAATCCTTAAGCTGGTCGGCAATCATAATGGCGCAGTTTTCCTCGGCCTCCACGGTAGAGGCGCCAAGATGTGGCAGGGTAATGACCCTGTCATTGTTTTTCAGTTTCTGCGAAGGAAAGTCGCAGACATAGGCATGCAGTTTGCCGGCATCCAGTGCTGCCAGCACGGCATCATCATCGACGATGCCCTGGCGGGCAAAGTTAAGAATGACCGCGCCGTCTTTCATGCTGGCGATACGCTCGGCATTGAGCAGGTTACGGGTGGCATCGATCAGCGGCACGTGGAAGGTAACAAAGTCGGCTTCCTTGAACAGCTCATCGGCGTTTTCCATTTCCTCAACTTCGGAGGACATTTTCCACGCGCTTTTTACGGTAATGGTCGGGTCAAAGCCGACCACGCGCATGCCCAGGGCAACCGCGGCATTAGCCACCTGCACGCCGATGGCGCCCAGACCAACCACACCCAGGGTGCGACCCGGCAGTTCATAGCCCACGTATTTTTTCTTGCCGGCTTCCACCGCCTTGTTCTGCTCCTCATCCGTGCCTTCAACATTGGCCGCATACTGCCAGGCCTGGCAGATATTGCGGCAGGCCAGCAGCATGCTGGCGATCACCAGCTCCTTGACCGCATTGGCATTGGCGCCGGGCGCATTGAAGACCACCACACCGGCCTTGCCCAGTTTTTCCACGGGCACATTATTGGTGCCGGCACCGGCGCGACCCACGGCCTTAAGCTCGTCATTGATTTCCATATCGTGCAGCTTCTGCGAGCGCAGGATAATGGCGTCAGGATTTTCAATATCCGGGCCGACGGCATATTTATCGGACGGCAGACGGCTCAGGCCTTTATCAGAAATATTGTTGTAGGTTTTGATTTTGTACATGGGGAGTATCCGGATAGTATTTTTGTTATTCGTTCGTCAAGCGAGCTTCAATCAGGTGAAGTTTCAAGTTGGCAGTCGGCAGTTTGCAGTAAAAGCTTTTTCTGCCGACTGCCAACTGCCAACTTTTTTATCCTTTCGTGCGTTCGAACTCGCGCATAAACTCGATAAGCGCGTCGACGCCGGCCTCTGGCATGGCGTTATAAATACTGGCGCGCATACCACCGACGGAGCGGTGACCTTTCAACGTGGTCAGGCCGTTGGCGGCGGCCTGTTCGAGGAAGGCGGCGTCGAGATCGGCATTGGCCAGGATAAAGGGCACATTCATCCAGGAGCGGCAGTTGACATCCACCGGATTGCTGTAGAAGCTGGACTCATCGATGGCCGCGTAGAGTTTTTCGGCCTTGCGCTGGTTGATTTTTTCAATGGCTTCCAGGCCACCCTGCTTCAGGCACCAGGCGAAGACCAGGCCGGCCATATACCAGCTGTAGGTTGGCGGCGTGTTGTACATGGAGTCATTATCGGCATGGGTCTTGTAGTCCATCATGGTGGGCATGGCCGGGTTGGCATTGCCGATCAGATCCTCACGCACGATAACGATGGTCAGGCCGGCCGGGCCGATGTTTTTCTGCGCGCCGGCATAGATCACACCGAATTTCGACACATCGATACGGCGCGAGAGGATATTGGATGACATGTCGGCGACCAGTGGCACATCACCGGTATCGGGAATATAGGGAAACTCGACACCGACAATGGTTTCATTCGGGGTGTAATGCACATAGGCAGCGTCTTTACTGAAGCTGAGCGCTGACTCGGCCGGCACCGTGGTGAACTTGCTGTCGGTGGTATCGGCAACCAGATTGATATCACAGTAGCGCTTGCCTTCGGCCACGGCTTTTTTCGACCACTGACCGGTGAGCAGGTAGTCCGCCGTTTTCTTTTCACCGAGCAGATTGATCGGCACCATGGCGAACTGGCTGCTGGCGCCGCCCTGCAGGAACAGCACCTTGTAGTTTTCGGGAATGCTCATCAGTTCGCGCAGATCGGCTTCGGCTTTGGCGGCAATCGACATATAGTCCTTGCCGCGGTGGCTCATTTCCATTACCGACATGCCGGAGCCGTGCCAGTCCAGCATTTCGGCCTGGGCCTGTTCAAGTACTTCAAGGGGTAAGGTCGCCGGACCGGCGCTGAAATTATAGACTCTGCTCATGGTTAATCTTCTTGATCCTAAGTTATAAACTGATTCAACTATATACAATATCTTATTGTTTTTATAGTAATTACCTGATGTCATTGCGAGCGCAGTGAAGCAATCTCGCTATACAGTATCCTGCCCCGGATTGCCGCGTCGCTATCGCTCCTCGCAATGACAGATTGTGTTTTTTGCTGGCGCTAACGGGAATAGTGACGAAGCTTATTCCTCACCCTCGGTTGAATCTTTGTCAGACTCACCCGCCAGCGCTTCAATACGCTCGATCTCCACCAGCTTCTCGCCCCGGGTGAGACGAATCAGACGCACGCCCTGGGTATTGCGACCCATCTCGCTGACATCGGCAACAGCAATACGCACCAGGGTGCCGTTATTGGTTATCAGCATGATTTCATCTTCCGCCTGTACCTGCACCGCGCCGACAACCCTGCCATTGCGTTCACTGGCCTGTATGGAAATCACACCCTGGCCGCCACGGCCTTTCAACGGGTAGTCATCTACCGGGGTGCGCTTGCCGTAGCCGTTCTCGGTTGCCGTAAGAATGGAGCCGTCTTCAGCCACCTTGATCATACTGACCACATGCTGACCTTCAGCGATACGCATGCCGCGCACACCACCGGCGGTACGGCCCATGGCGCGCACATCGGTTTCGGAGAAGCGCACGGCCTTGCCGGAATCGGCCAGCAGCATAATATGATCGGAACCATTGGTGATTACGACATCGACCAGGTGGTCATCCTCACGCAGCTCAATGGCCTTGATGCCGGAGCTGCGCGGGCGGGAGAAATTGGACAGCGCGGTTTTCTTTACCGTACCGCTGCTGGTGGCCATAAACACAAACTGGTTCTCATCGTATTCGCGTACCGGCAGCACGGCATTGATGCGCTCACCGTCTTCCAGCGGCAGCAGATTGACGATGGGCTTGCCCCGCGAACCGCGCCCGGCCATGGGCAGCTGATAGACTTTCAACCAGTACACCTGCCCCCGGCTGGAGAAACACAGCAGGGTATCGTGGGTATTGGCGACAAATAACTTGTCAATAAAATCTTCGGTTTTCATGGAAGTCGCCGACTTGCCACGGCCGCCGCGGCGCTGGGTGTTATACACATCCAGCTGCTGTGATTTGGCGTAGCCTTCGTGCGAGAAGGTCACCACCACGTCTTCCTCGGTGATCAGGTCTTCCATATTGAAGTCGAGCTCGTCTTCCATAATCTCGCTGCGACGCGCGTCGGCGTAGTTGTCGCGGATTTCATTGAGCTCTTCACGAATCACATCCAGCAGTCTTTCCGGCTCGGAAAGTATCTTGATAAGTTCTTTAATAACATCCAGTATCTGCTTGAACTCATTGACAATTTTGTCCTGCTCCAGACCGGTCAGACGGTGCAGTTTCAGATCCAGTATGGCCTGCGCCTGCACATCGGAGAGATGGTAGCCATCGTCCTTCAGCCCGAAGCGCGGGTCGAGATTATCCGGGCGCGAAGCGCTCAACGCACTGTCGCCACCGGCATCGGCAATGGCGCGCGCGACCATTTCCTCGACCATGCCGGCCGGCCAGACACGCTCGATCAAACCGGCTTTGGCTTCGGCCGGACTGGCCGAGGTCTTGATCAGCTCGATAACCTCATCGATATTGGCCAGGGCCACGGCCAGACCTTCCAATACATGCGCCCTCGCCCGCGCCTTGCGCAGCTCGTAGACGGTGCGGCGGGTAACAACTTCGCGACGATGACGCAGAAAGGCGTCAAGAATCTGTTTCAGGTTCAGCAGCTGCGGCTGGCCTTCGACCAGCGCCACCATATTGATGCCGAACACCGTCTGCATAGCGGTCTGCGAATAGAGATTATTGAGCACCACGTCGGCAGCCTCGCCTCGACGGATCTCGATAACGATGCGCATGCCGTCCTTGTCGGACTCATCGCGCAGGGCGGAAATACCCTCGATGCGTTTTTCCTTGACCAGCTCGGCAATGCGCTCGATCAGCCGCGCCTTGTTCACCTGGTAGGGAATTTCGGAAACGATAATACTCTGTTTGCCCTTCTTGTCCTCGACGATCTCCGCGCGTGAGCGCATGACCATACGACCTCGGCCGGTACGGTAAGCCTGACGGATGCCCTTGACGCCATTGATAAAGGCCGCGGTGGGCAGGTCCGGCGCGGGAATATGCTGCATGATTTCCTCGATGCTCATATCCGGGTTGTCGATCAGGGCCAGACAGGCGCTGATGACCTCGCCGAGGTTGTGCGGCGGCATATTGGTGGCCATGCCCACGGCAATACCGGAGGAACCGTTGACCAGCATATTGGGCACGCGGGTGGGCAGCACCACCGGCTCATGCTCGGAGCCATCATAGTTATCGACAAAATCGACGGTTTCCTTGTCCAGATCGGCGAGCAGCTCGTGCGCGATCTTCGACATGCGCACCTCGGTATAACGCATGGCCGCCGGGGCGTCGCCATCGACCGAACCGAAGTTACCCTGGCCATCGACCAGCATATAGCGCAGTGAAAACGGCTGCGCCATGCGCACGATGGTGTCATACACCGCGGTATCGCCGTGCGGATGGTATTTACCGATGACATCACCGACCACGCGGGCGGACTTTTTATAGGGTTTGTTGTAATCGTTGCCGAGCACGCTCATGGCATAGAGCACGCGGCGGTGGACAGGTTTCAGGCCGTCTCGAACGTCGGGCAGCGCGCGGCCGACAATCACGCTCATGGCATAGTCCAGATAGGACTGCCGCATTTCATCTTCGAGGTTTACCGGGGATATTTCTTTTGCAAAATCTGCCATTCAGGCTGCCGTTTTTGAGTGTTTGAGTTGCGAGATTTCGCGTCTTTTTGCGCGATTTATAAAGCGGTCAATATTAACACATTTTCATGCCCGCGGGCAGGGCTTTGGCAGGTAAAATGAAGGGGCTGGTGAGTGTTGCGGGTGTTTCTTTAACCACAGAGGACACAGAGGTTCACAGAGGAAAAGCGTTTGTTTTTTTCGTGCAGGAGCGGGCAACTCCGCGAAAAGCCAGGGCCTGTGTTAACCGGCAGACCATAATGCGCCTGTTTTAAAGATCATAATCAGCAACAAATCTTTTTATCACTTCAGGTTGGCCGCTGTATTGTCCGCTTCTACAATAAGATACATAAATAATAAAGCTTTTCCTCTGTGAACCTCTGTGTCCTCTGTGGTAAAAAAAACCTTAAGCCTGCACAAAACCCGATACCATGCGCGGAATAAGGCCACCATCATACCCAACGCTGCAGGGTATCCCTCGGCCGCTCACCGTAATATTCCCGGT
>DRLE01000130.1 GCA_011051475.1 Gammaproteobacteria bacterium | reverse complement strand
TCATAGAGTGCATGGCAATAGGCGCTTATATAGAATTCATTATCACGCGCATTGCCGGCTGATAATCGCGGATAGACGATCACGGAGGGGTTGGACGATGTCTCGTGGCAGAGCGCGCCCTGACGATCGATGATTTCCACCTGCCAGCCACGCTGTACCAGGGCGTATGCCGCGCTTAAACCGGCAATGCCGCCGCCGAGAATACAGACCCTGTTATCAGCCCCTGCAGCCTTATCTAGCACTGGCAGGGCATACCAGGGCCTGTCCCGGTAATAAAGTTCGGGAGTGTGGCGCTCGGTCAGCTCAGCGGTAATCATTTCACGCTTGCGCCCGTAGCCTGGCTGTTTGCTTACCCTGAAACCGGCAGCCTCAAGATTGCGCCGCACCAGACCGGCCGCGCTGTAGGTACTGCAGGTCGCCCCGTCGCGGCTGTTCGCCGCCATTTTCACAAACAGCGCCTGCGACCACATGTCCGGGTTTTTGCCCGGCGCAAAACCATCCAGATACCAGCTGTCAACATTGAGTCCCTCTGTGTCCAGCGCGGTAGCGACATCCATAAACCGGTAATGCATGATCACGCGCCCGCCGAACAGGCTGCGCCGGTGCGCCGCCTCCACTGCGGGCGGATAAGCATCCGTCAGCTCGCGACA
The DNA here is from genome assembly GCA_011051475.1 of Gammaproteobacteria bacterium. GTDB lineage: Bacteria > Pseudomonadota > Gammaproteobacteria > SZUA-229 > SZUA-229. The sequence continues at coordinate 4,909 of DRLE01000130.1, read as the reverse complement.
TATTGCCTGTAATGACGGTATTCTGAGCAGTTCGGTAATGGCCTGCGGCGACAGCGGGTATTTTTCGATGGCAATATAGTGCAGGGTCTTTTCTTCGCCACTGCTTTCAAGATGCTGCAGCCATTCGCGGATGGTCAGCATGCAGTTCAGACCACTGCCGAAACCCAGTTCGGCAATGACGAAATCACCGCCCTGCGACCAGCGCTGCGGCAGACGGTTACCGGCCAGGAACACATGACGGAACTCGCCCTCGCCGGTTTCAGCCACATCGGGTCCATCCGAGTAATAGATATCGTCGAAGCGTTCGCTGTAAGGCTGGCCCTTGCGCCACTGTATTTCGGTATATTGCATAAACGGCGGGCGTTCCTGAATGGTTTTCCTGAATAAGCGAGTCGACGGGGGCAGTCGATAAAAGGTAGAATAGCCGCCAATTCTAAGCCTGTCAGGGCCAACTGCCAACAAGAAATCCATCATGTCATTCACCGATAAAACCCTGTTAATTACCGGCGCCAGCGATGGCATCGGCCGCGCCACCGCGCTGGAATGCGCCAGAGCCGGCGCCACCGTGATTATTCACGGGCGCACCGTGCCCAAGCTGGAAAAGCTCTACGATGAAATCGTTGAAGCCGGCTACCCGCAGCCGGCCATCTATCCCCTGGACTTTGAAAAAATCTCGCCGAAAGACTGCGACACCCTGAAAGAAACCATTGCCAGTGAATTCGGCAAACTCGACGGCCTGTACAATAATGCCGGCTGGCTGGGCGCCTCCTCGCCGATCCAGCAGTACGATGTCGAGCTGTGGCACCGGGTGATACAGATAAACCTGAATGCCACCTTTATGCTCACCCAGGCCTGCCTGCCCCTGCTCAATCACGATGACAACAGTTCCATCCTGTTCACCATCGACGACAAGAGCAGCGCCTACTGGGGCGCCTACGGCGTGTCCAAGGCCGGCGTGACCTCGTTTATGCATATTCTGGCCGACGAACTGGAAAACACTCGGATCAATGTCACCGGCCTGAACCCGGGCAAGGTCAAAACCGTACTGCGTACCCGCGCCTATCCGGCGGAAGATACCAGCGGCCTGAAACAGCCGCAGGACGTTGCCAAAGCCGCGGCATTATTGCTCAGTGATGACGGCCGTGAAATTAACGGCGAAAAGTCCTATGGCAGGATTTTTCAGCTGGATGAATTGTTATAGAAGTTGGCAGTTGGCAAAAATTGTAAAATTCTCAACGTAGCTGCCAGGCTTTTAATATAAGGAACCTCTGATTAACGTTGTTTTGTCATCCTGAGCGCAACGAAGTGGAGTCGAAGGATCTTATACCACCGATTAATCAACGGGTTCTGGAGCACAAGATTTTACGGTAACTGTTCCTGCGTTACCCTACTACCGTCCATCCATGGACATATCGACTCCACTTCGTTCCGCTCAAAATGACATTAATCAGAGCTTACCTAATACTGCCAACTTAAAAAAATGAACCATTCCCTGCAAACCATCCCACTGATCAACCTGGCCTTTGCCTTTATCCCGGTTGCCATTACCCTGCTGATTCTTTATCGCTGGTCGCTACAGGCTAAAAACGCGGTCTATGCGGTGGTGCGCATGCTGGTACAGTTGCTGCTGATCGGTTATGTACTGGCCTATATCTTCGAGGTCAACCATGCCGCCATTATCCTGCTGATACTGCTGATTATGATACTGGCATCGAGCTGGATTGCCCTGCGCACGGTGGAAAGTCGTCGGCACGCGCTGTTCAAATATGCCTTTGTCTCCATCGTGATTGGTGGCGGCCTGACCCTGGCGCTGGTGACACAGCTGGTGCTGACGCTGGACCCCTGGTATGCACCGCAGGCCGTTATCCCGCTGGCCGGCATGATCTTCGCCAACGCCATGAACAGCGTCAGCCTGGCGGCCGAGCGGCTGAACGCCGAAATCGAACGCGGCGCTGAATACTGCAAGGCCAGGAATATTGCCCTGCAGTCATCCCTGATCCCGGTGATGAACGCCCTCTTCGCTGTCGGTCTGGTCTCCCTGCCCGGTATGATGACCGGCCAGATCCTCTCCGGCGTCTCGCCACTGGTGGCCGCACGCTATCAGATTATGGTGATGCTGATGATATTCGGTGCCGCGGGGATTGCTACTGCCTGTTTTCTGGTGTTGTCACGGAAGGTTTTTGTGAAGGAAGATTAAAAGCGTTTGGCCGCAAAGGACGCAAAATGAATACGCCGGCAACGCTATCGCTTATGCCGGCCTACAACTATTCACTATTCGTTATTCACTATTCACTGCGCCCGCAAAGCGGGCGCCATCATTTCATTAAATCAACTTCAACGCCCTGCTCACGCAGATGATCGGCGCGCTCGTCGATATAGCGCTGGAAATTGGGCTGGCGTTTATAGGCGCCGCTGGCCACATAGTCCATAACCGACTGGGTGTGAAAGGCTTTCAGGTAGGCGTCGCTGCGAAAGACCTCCTTGCCGTCAGCCGTAAAGAACACCAGGCTGGGCGCGTACTTGATATCCAGCTTTTTCGCCCAGTCACGGATCGGCATTTTTTTACCGTCGGGGGTGACGATTTTTTTATCCGACCACATATCCAGCACCGCCACATTGAAGCGCGATAGCATGTCACGGCTTTCCTTTCGCTTCATAATATCGCCGTGCAGCTCGTCACAGGGACCGCACTGTTTCTGTTCGAACATCACCAGTAACGGCTTGCCCGCTCTGGCCGCTTTCTGCAGATCGTCGATAGCAACCGTGTTGATATTATCGTGCAGCTTGCCACTGGCTTTCTCATGCGTCGGATGCTGCGCCATGTACTCCTGGTAGCTGAGCTTTGTTTCCTGCTTTGTACCGATATAATCCAGCAGGGCATCGAATTTTTCCGGCGGGTAGTAGCCATTGGCGCGGAAGATGATTTTTCTGTTCTCATCAAAAAAGATCAGCGTTGGCGTGTACTGCACCTTCAAGGCTTCGGCAAACTGCTTTTCGGTGTAGACCCGGTCACCCACGGTGACTTCCTGGTCGCCCCAGAGGTTGATGGCGACCACGTCAAAATATTTCCGGGTTTTCTCGGCGATTTCACGCTGGCCGAAATTGTCTTCCAGCAGCTTCTTGCAGTAGGGGCAGCCGTCCTGGTAGTAGTACACCATCAGGCGCTTGCCATTGGCCGTGGCCTCGTCGATATCCTCGAACAGGTCGAGGAAGGAAACCTTGAACCAGGGTGGTTTTTCCTCGGCGCCGGGATTGACAAAGCCCGCTTCGAGCTCGCCTTCGGATCGCGCCTGGATTTCCGAGGCCATAAAGAAAAGACTTAACAGGAAAATGAAGAGTGGTTTGTTATGGCTGGTATGGTTCATTGCATTGCCCCTTTTAAAAGCTTTTCACCACAGAGGTCACAGAGGACACAGAGTTTTGTTTTCTAAAAAACCGGAAAATCGGCATGCCACATATGAATGAGCATGGAAGTGGCACAGGATCTTTCGACTTCGCTTACGCTTCGCTCAAGATGACAACCTAATGTCATTCCGAGCGAAGCCGAGGAATCTTGTGCTACCAGAACCTGAATCATATCAATCGTCATTCAGGCATCATTGAGAGAGCAACGTCTGCTACCATAAAACAAAACTCTGTGTCCTCTGTGACCTCTATGGTGAAAAAATAATCACTTAACACCACGCCGAGACGTGTGTTTCCTGCGACCACCGCCACGCGACAAGGTTCGCTTTTTCGACTTTTTGCCACGATCGGCAAAAGCCTCCGGCCAGGGCAGGTTTACCGCTTCGAACAGGGCTTTTACCTCATCCAGTTCCAGTTCGCGTTTTTTGCCCTGGCGCAGGTCGCGGGGCAGAAGCAGCGGCCCGTAGCGCACGCGGATAAGGCGGCTGACGCGGATATCCTGCGACTGCCAGAGACGACGCACTTCGCGGTTCTTGCCTTCACGCAGCACCACGTGGTACCAGTGGTTGGCACCCTGGCCGCCCTGGTAACTGATATCGTCAAACCTGAGAAAATCACCGTCCACATTGACGCCCTTGCGCATGCGCCGCAGGATGTCCTGGGTAACCTCGCCATTGACCCGCACCGCGTATTCGCGCTCGATTTCGCTGGAGGGGTGCATCATGTGGTTGGCCAGTTCGCCGTAGTTGGTAAACACCATCAGGCCGCTGGAATTGATATCGAGGCGACCGATGCCGATCCAGCGCCCCTGCTGCAGCTTGCCGAGATTCTCGAACACGGTGGGACGGCCCTGCTCGTCCTTGCGGCTGCAGATTTCACCTTCGGGTTTGTTGTAGATCAGCACGCGGATGCGGCTGACTTCGGACGTGATGACGGCGCGGCGTTTGCCGATATTGACCTTGTCGCCTTCCACGACCAGGTCGCCCAGCTTCGCCGGCTGGCCGTTGATGCGGATCTGCCCTTCGCGGATCATGCCCTCGATTTCACGGCGCGAACCGAAGCCCATGCGCGCCAGTGCTTTCTGCACCCGCTCGCCGGCCGGTTTGTCAGCCTCGGAGGATTGTTTTTCGGTTTTTTCCACCATCGGTTTTTCGCGCATTACAGGCTGTGGTGAAAGCCTTCGGGCGCGGCCTATACCTTGAAAACCTGGCTTGCCGGTTCGGCGATGTTTTCCTGCTCAGTCGCGTCTGCTGTTTCGGCTTCCCGGCTTTCGGATTCAGCAACGGTTTCCGTCTCTTCCGTCAAGGATTCTTCCGCCACGATCGCTTCGGCTGTATCCTGCGCATCGCTATGCAGGTCATCATTGGCCGAATCGGGGCCGACGCCATTGCTGTTTTCCGTATTGCCGTCGGTATGGTCACCCGCTTCACCGCTGGCATCGCTGTCCTGGTCACCTTCCGCCTTTGCATCTTCATCGAGCTCCAGCTCGGGATGAATGCTGTCC
>DRLE01000129.1 GCA_011051475.1 Gammaproteobacteria bacterium | reverse complement strand
GGATTTTTTACCCAGCCTGTCCTTTGGCAGGCTTTTCAGATTGGCGGGCAGTTCCATGGACAGGGCTTCGGAAAGGATTTCGGCCACATGCTTACAGATATCCAGACCGACCGCATCGGCCAGTTCGATCGGGCCCATGGGCATGCCGAAATCGGTGGCGGCCCTGTCGATGACCTCTGGCGGAATACCTTCATCCAGCATGGTCACGGCTTCAACGATATAGGGCATAAGAATGCGGTTGACCAGAAAACCCGGTGAGCTTTTAACGTCCAGCGGCAGCTTGCCGATATTGCGGCCGAAGGCCAGGGCTTTCTGCACCGCGGTTTCATCGGACTGTTCGCCATGGATGATTTCCACCAGCGGCATCAGCGCCACCGGGTTGAAAAAATGCAGGCCAACCAGACGACCGGGATCGTTCAGGCAATCGCTTAAATCCTCCAGGCGGATGCTGGAGGTATTGGTGGCCAGTATGGCGCCAGCCTTCATCTTCGGTTCGATATCGGCATACAGTTTGCGCTTGACCTCGCGGTCTTCAAAGATGGCCTCGATAACGATATCGGCGCGATGAATGCCCACACCGCGATGGTCGGCCATCAGGCGGTCATTGGCGTCACGAATGGCGCGCCGGTCACGCTTGAATTTCTTCTTAAACGAGTACTGCGCGCGCTCGATGGTTTTTGCCAGCTGCTCGGGTGACTGGTCCTGCACGGTCACCGAGTAGCCCTGTATTGCACACCAGGCGGCGATATCACCGCCCATAATGCCGCCACCGATAACATGCACATGTTCAACATCAAAGTTGAGCTGCTTGCCCTGGCTTTTCAGCTGTTCCTGCAGAAAGAATACCCGCACCAGATTGCGCGCCGTCGGCGTGGTGGCCAGGTCGGCGACGGTCAGGATCTCTTCTTTCAGCATGCGCTGTGGTTTGTCGGCATACTGTTGCCAGAGTTTGATCAGGGCATAGGGCGCGGGATAGTGCTCCGGCTTTGCCTTCTGCGCCACCTGCTTGCGCATCTGCGCGGCAACCAGAGGGCGAAGAAGAACGTTATTCAGCAGGCGGGTGTGCCAGGGCAGCGGTTTGCGCGGCGGGGCCTTGAGTGCGTAGTGTTCGGCTGCGGTGCGCAGCTGGCGTTGCGGCACTATCTCGTCGAGCAGACGGATCTTTTTCGCCGCGCGTGCACTCAGAGCGCGACCGGTCAGCATCATATTCATGGCCGCCAGCGGACCGCATCGCTGTACCGAGCGTACGCTGCCGCCAAAGCCGGGGAAGATGCCCAGCTTGATCTCGGGCAGTGCGATTTTGGTTTTTCTGTCATCGGAGGCAATGATATAGTCACAGGCCAGCGACAGCTCGGTGCCACCGCCCATGCAAATGCCATGTATCATGCTCACCGTGGTGCAGGGCATGGCGGCCAGGCGGTCCATCAGGGCGTGGCCATTGCGCAGAAAAGCCAGTGCCTGCCGGCGGTTATCCAGGGTGGTGAATTCCTTGATATCAGCGCCGAAGACAAAGCTGTCGGTTTTGTCCGAGACCAGCACAATGGCCTTCGGCGGTGACTTTTCCAGTGATTGCAGTATGCCGTTGAGTTCACCGATGGCCTCCTGCGAAAGCAGGTTTGCCCGGCTGTCTTTCATGTCGAAATGCAGCCAGCAGATATGATTATAGTCAGTCTCGATTTTCCAGTGCTGATAGTCGTTGGCAATCATTGTTCTTCTCCACGGGTACCGGATTCATTACGGATCAGCATGGCGCCGCCCTGGCCGCCACCGATGCACAGGCTGGCCATGCCGCGCGTTGCGCCGGTACGCTGCAGTATCCTGCACAGGTGCAGAATAATGCGTGCACCGCTGGCGCCGACCGGGTGACCCAGGCTGACGCCACCACCATCGATATTGAGTTTTTCATGGCTGATCTCACCCATGGCTGATTCCAGGCCCAGTTGTTCACGGCAGTAGTCATCGTCCTGCCAGGCCCGCACGCAGGCAAGCACCTGGGTGGCAAACGCCTCGTTGATTTCCCAGTAGTCGATATCATCAATAGCCAGACCATGGCGCTGCATAATGGGTGTCATGGCGTGTACCGGACCCATGCCCATGACCGACGGGTCGAGTCCCGCCCACTGGGTATCATCAATCGACGCCAGAACCGGCAGATCGTATTTCTCTACTGCCTCTTCGCTGGCCAGCAGCAGCCAGGCGGCGCCATCGGTTATCTGCGCGCTGTTGCCGGCGGTCACCTTGCCGTATTTTCTGTCGAAGGCCGGGCGCAGTTTCGCCAGGCTTTCCATGGTGGTGTCGGGACGCAGGCCGTCATCATGGTCGTAATAATTACCCCTGTTATCGTAAATAACCTCGATTTCATCGAGATAACCGGCTTTCATGGCGGCATCCAGCCTGTGGTGGCTTGCCATGGCATAGGCGTCCATTTCTTTGCGTGATATGTTGAACATATTGGCCAGGATCTCCGCGGTTTCTCCCATATTCAGGCCGACGGTATCATCGGTAAGGCCCAGCAGCAGGGCGATGACCGGTTTGAAGTGGCGGCCGCGCAGCTGGAAAAGCGTTTTTATTTTCTGCATCGGCGTGCGCGCGCGCATAAAGTCGCCCAGCCAGTTCACCATGGTGTGGTTGAACAGCACCGGTGCGTGGCTCATGGATTCGGTGCCACCGGCCAGTACCAGTTCGGCATAACCGTTGCGGATATTGTGCCAGGCCGAATCCACCGACTGCATACCCGAGGCGCAGTTGCGTTGTACCGTCCAGGCCGGCACGGTTTGCGGAATGCCAAGGCGCAGTGCAACAACGCGGGCAACATTGGCTTCGCGTTCACCCGGCATCATGCAGCCGAGAATGACTTCATCGATAGCCTCCAGGGGAAAGGTATGACGCAGCAGCAGGGGGCGGGCGGCGGCCACGGCAAGATCACCGGCGCTGAACGGGCCGACCTTGCCGCGCGATTTGAGTTGCGGCGTTCGGCTGCCGTCAACAATATAGACTTTACGGGCGCTTGTCTGCTTCATGGCAGTTCTCTCCTGTTGTCTGCATCACTTTACACTCACGGGGTTTCCACCTGCCAGCCTTTAAAGGAAAACTCATCCACCTTGATCGCTTCGCTGACAGCCTTATCGGCGGCAACCAGCAGGCGGTGTTCCTCTTCGCTGATAATCTCTCCGGCCAGGGCCTCGTCATAGCCACGGGCATCACGATAGCTGATTTTTCCCTGTTTGTAGGCGCCGCGCAGTTTGCGTTGCAGACCGGAAGTTTCGAGTACCCTTTCCAGCGCGTACTGTATGCGCCCGGTGGCATCGGTATTATCGTCGCTATAATAAATACCCTGTGCCAGGCGCTCAAGCGGCTCGGCCTGCTGCAGGAGTATACGCGCCACCTGCCGGCCAAGCTGATCGGATGGCCGATGATAGGGTTTGCTCAGGGGAAAGACCAGCATATTGCAGACAGCGCCAACGACGGGTACGGGCAGGTTTTTCATGACACCTTTGAGCGCTGTCTGCATATTGAACAGGGAATCTTCGCAGACCCATTTCAGCAGTGGCAGATCGTCCTCCCGGCTGCCCTGGTTTTCAAAATGACGCAGGGCGGCGGTCATCACATAGAGGTTGCTCAGTACGTCGGCGAGACGCCCGGAGATTTTTTCGCGACGTTTCAACGTGCCGCCGAGTATGGCAAAACAGACATCGGCCATCAGGGCAAATGCTGTGCTCATTTTCACCAGCTGGCGGTAATAGTGACGGGTGTGACGGTCGCCGGGTGTGTGGATAAAGCGGGCAAAACTCAGCCCGAACCACAGACTGCGCACCACATTGCTGATAACAAAACCGATGTGACCGAGCAGGGCTTTGTCAAAATCGCGCCGGCCCTGTCGGCCATCAGGGTTGTGCACGGCCTCGACTTCCCTGAGCAGGAAGGGATGGCTGCGCATGGCGCCCTGGCCGAAAATCATCATGCTGCGGGTGAGGATATTGGCGCCTTCAACGGTAATGCCCACCGGGATCAGCTGGTAACCGC
>DRLE01000128.1 GCA_011051475.1 Gammaproteobacteria bacterium | reverse complement strand
GCTTCCAGATCGAGATGGTTGGTGGGCTCGTCCAGCAGCAGGATATCGGGCTTGGTCACCAGCGCCTGCGCCAGCAGCACGCGGCGTTTCATGCCACCGGACAGTGAGGCATAGTCCATATCACCATCCAGGTTCATGCGACTGAGCACCTCTTCCACCTGCTGGTTGAGCTGCCAGGCATCGTGCGCCTCGACCTGGTTCTGCGCCCGCTCCAGCTCGGCCATGGCCTGCTCGTCCTGGCTGTCGGTAAAGCGCTGCAGGGCATGATGGTAGTCCTGCAGCCAGCGCGCCTGCTCGCCGAGGCCGTCGGCGACAATATCGAAAATACTGCCGGCAAGATCGCGGCGCGGCTCCTGCGCCAGCACCGCCAGCTTCAGGTTCTGCCGGTATTCGACTTCACCGCTGTCGGGCTTGATTTCACCGGCAATAACCTTGAGCAGGGTCGACTTGCCGGTGCCGTTACGCCCGAGCAGACACAGGCGTTCACCACTGTCGATGGACAGGTTGACATCTTCGAGCAGGAGCGGGCCGCCAAAACCCAGTTGAATATGACGCAGACGAATAAGGGACATGGCGGGATTTTACCGTAAAGCCGGTAGACATGTGCGACTGACAGAGTGTTCAAAAAGCCGTCATTACGCAACAATGACCGGCTGACGGCTTTGTGCAGAATCTTGAAAAGCGTATCCACAGACTTATCCACAGTTTTTGTGGAAAACGCCATTATGCCCGGCACAAAAAAAAGACCGGTGTCATGCACCGGTCTGAAGATGAGAGAGTCTTACTCATTGGAGTGTAGTAGTAGTTTGCCCAAACTACTACCAAGACCACCAATACGCCTCTTCGACTAACCACTACATCGAAGGGGTATAATAGTTCTATACAGGTTTCGTGCCAGAAATACTAAAACCCTGAATTATCAATAATTCCCGTTAGAAGCACGCTATCTTACTGTTTTTATATAACGACATACCGCCTGTTGCACCCGAAACACGCCTGGCGCCCACTCGTAAACCCTCGTACGGCCTGGTATGTGTAAAATTTTGTGACAGCTTGTCAGTATTTCTTTACAGTTATGCCGAACATAAAAAAGCCGGATGAAAATTATTTCATCCGGCTTTTTTATGTTCGACCAGTCGGTCAGAAAATGGCTAGACCTTGCGACGGGCAATACCGATCAGGCCTAACAGACCACTGCCAAACAGCCAGACGGCTGCCGGTACCGGTACGGGTGTCAGCTGAAGGCGTAAATCCAGACCGAGTACTTCGGCATTATTATCAGGAAACAAGGAGTCCAGCTCAGGAGTACTATTGGCGCCCCACAGCGAAAGCAGACCATTACTGAAGGAATTTGGCGGGTTGGTGCCGGAACAACATACCTGACCGGCATCGAACACCATATTGGTAGACAGATCGCCCAGCAGGGTTGCGGTATTAAAGGTGATGGTCAGTGTACTGGTCGGATCAAGAAAGCCCGCGTTGTCAAACAACAGGGAGCCATTCAGTTCAAAGGTCGGTACGTAGCTGAAATCCGTGGCCAGCTGCACATAAAAGTCGCCGGTAACGTCATTATAGGTACCAAACAGGCCGGTAGCTGCCGGAATATCGACCAGCTGGGTTCCGGTCATCGGATTGCCATCACCATCCACGCCTGTACCGAGATCACCCGCATAATGAAAACCGGAAAAACCAAAACCGTTATCAACGCCACTTAAAACGCCGGTAATGTCATAGATTGCCGCATTTGCTGTGCCCGACAGCAGTAATGCTGCCGTCGACATAAACTTTATCGTTTGTTTCATTTTATCTTTCCTTAATTATATGATTTTTTCTACCCGATATTATCAAGCACATTTTATGCCAAAACAAATAAAGAACCCCTTTATTTTGCAGTCAAAAGCATTATCTATATGATATTAATAGATTTTATTTAGAAACATATATATTTTTTTTCAATGAAAAACATCTTGACAGCGCATTATTTCGCAAAATAACCATAGCAAGAACCCAAAAACATAGAATACGTCATATATTCCGACATTATGGGTGTGACAAAGGTCACACATGACAAGACAAGTCATTTATTATCAACAAGATAAGCAGACTATCGGTATGTAAAGATTTCCGATTATAGCGGCCTGGGGAACCTCTGAAAAACTCGTGAAATCGCATCTTATGTACAGCTTATGCGATAACGGCGTTAAAGTTCTTGCCCATAGCAGTCTATTTGGGCTGGCTATTCGCTGCAAACTTTGCCTTGTTCTCACATAAGCTGTACACAATCTGCTTCATTCAGAGTTATTCAGAGGTTCCCTAGTTATCATAATCCAGCACCGGTGCCAGCCAGCGCTCGACCACGGGCAGGTTCTCACCCTTACGCCGTGCATAGTCCTCGATCTGGTCCTTCTGCACCTTGCCGGTGCCGAAATACTTCGCTGACGGGTGTGAGAAATAGAAACCGGACACGGCCGCGGTTGGCAGCATGGCGAAGCTTTCGGTAATACTGATACCGGCGTTCTTATCCGGCTCGATCAGCGACCACAACGTGGCCTTCTCGGTATGATCCGGGCAGGCGGGATAACCCGGCGCCGGGCGGATGCCCTGGTAGGTTTCGGCGATCAGCTCGTTATTGCTGTAGGCCTCATCCGGGGCGTAGGCCCAGAACTCGCGGCGCACGCGCTCGTGCATGCGCTCGGCAAAGGCCTCGGCCAGGCGGTCGGCCAGGGCTTTCAGCAGGATACTGTTGTAATCATCGTGATCGTCTTCAAAACGTTTGACGTGCTCGTCGATGCCGATGCCGGCGGTAACGGCAAAGGCCCCGATATAATCTTTCTTGCCGGAGTCCTTCGGCGCGACAAAGTCCGACAGGCAGCTGTTGGGCCGGTCAGCAGGCTTGGCCATCTGCTGGCGCAGGTGGTGCAGCACGGTTCTGACTTCCTTGCGCTCGTCATCGGTATAGACCTCGATATCATCACCGATGCTGTTGGCGGGAAAGAAGCCGATAACCGCGCGCGCCTTCAGCCATTTCTCATCAACGATTTTTTTCAGCATGGCCTGGGCATCGTCGAACAGACGCCGGGCCTCCTCGCCCACGACCTCGTCGTCGAGAATTTTCGGGTACTTGCCGGTCAGCTCCCAGGCATGGAAAAACGGCGTCCAGTCGATATAGTCGACCAGCTCTTCCAGCGGGTAGTCATCGAAAACCTTGATACCCAGGAAGGTCGGTTTGGGTGGCGTGTAATCCGCCCAGTCGAACTTGAAGGCATTGTCCCGCGCCTGCTGCAGGCTGAAGGATTTGCGTCTGGCGCCGCGCTTTTCACGCTGCTCGCGCATGGCCTGGTATTCATCCTTGAGGGCCTGAACATATTCCTCGCGGCGGTCTTCGCTGAGCAACTCGCCGGCCACGCCTACCGCGCGCGAGGCATCGGCCACGTAAACCGCGGCATGGTCGTATTTCGGGTCGATCTTGACCGCGGTGTGAATGCGCGAGGTGGTGGCGCCACCGATCATCAGCGGCGTATCCATACCCAGGCGCTGCATTTCCGAAGCCATGTGCACCATTTCATCCAGCGAGGGCGTAATCAGGCCGGACAGGCCGATAATATCCACATCGTGTTTTTTCGCCTCGGCGAGAATGGTTTCCGCCGGCACCATAACGCCGAGGTCAATCACCTCGTAGTTATTGCACTGCAGCACCACGCCGACAATGTTCTTGCCGATATCATGCACATCGCCCTTTACCGTGGCCATGAGAATAACGCCGTTGGTCTGTATCTCGCCGGCCTTTTCCGCTTCCAGGTAGGGCATGAGATAGGCCACTGCCTTTTTCATCACGCGCGCCGATTTCACCACCTGCGGCAGGAACATCTTGCCGGCGCCGAACAGGTCGCCGACCTTGTTCATGCCGTCCATCAGCGGACCTTCGATCACATCCAGCGGCTTGCCGGCCTGCTGCCTGGCCTCCTCGGTGTCTTCATCGATAAACTCGGTAATACCCTTGACCAGGGCATGCGCCAGGCGCTCGTTGACCGGCAGCTCGCGCCAGGCCATGTCCTGCTTGTTCTCGGCCACCGAGCCGTCGCCCATATAGGTAGGCGCGATGTCGAGCAGGCGCTCGGTAGCGTCCGGGCTTTTATTGAGAATGACATCCTCGACAGCTTCGCGCAGTTCGGCCGGCAGGTCATCGTAAACCGCGAGCTGACCGGCATTGACGATACCCATGTCCATGCCCGCATTGATGGCATGATAGAGGAACACCGAATGAATCGCCTCGCGCACCGGATTATTGCCGCGAAAGGAGAAGGACACATTGGAAACCCCGCCGGAGACCAGCGCATGCGGCAGGGTCTGCTTGATGGTGCGCGTGGCCTCGATAAAATCCACGGCGTAATTATTGTGCTCTTCGATGCCGGTGGCCACGGCAAAGATATTCGGGTCGAAGATAATATCCTCGGCGGGAAAACCGACTTCCTCGGTCAGGATCTTGTAGGAGCGGGTACAGATTTCCACCTTGCGCTCATAGGTATCGGCCTGGCCTTCCTCGTCGAAGGCCATAACGATAACCGCGGCGCCGTACTGGCGCACCAGGCGGGCGTATTTAACAAAGCTCTCCTTGCCCTCTTTCAGCGAAATCGAGTTGACCACCGGTTTACCCTGCACACACTGCAGGCCGGCCTCGATCACTTCCCACTTGGAGGAATCGATCATTACCGGCACTTTCGAGATATCCGGCTCGGCGGCAATCAGGTTGAGAAAGCGCACCATGGCCGCTTTCGAATCGAGCATGCCCTCATCCATATTGATATCGATAATCTGCGCGCCGTTTTCCACCTGCTGCAGGGCCACGCTCAGGGCTTCCTCGTAGTTCTCCTCGATAATCAGACGCTTGAACAGGGCCGAGCCGGTGACATTATTGCGCTCGCCAACATTGACGAACAGCGAGTCCTCGCCAATATTGAACGGCT
>DRLE01000127.1 GCA_011051475.1 Gammaproteobacteria bacterium | reverse complement strand
CATCAGAAATAACTAACCGTCGCCTTGCCGGCAACGGCAAAGCCTAATGCCTGCCTACCATTCAAAGTTGGCAGTTGGCAGAACAGTGTAAGTCGACGTAAGGGTGTCAAGTCTTTAACGGAAAACTGCCTACTGCATACTTTTTCTGATGTAATCGATCGCCTGTTGCAACCGCTGCAGAGTCTTCTCCTTACCCAGCAGCTCCAGGGTCACATCCACGGACGGCGCCTTGCCGTGGCCGGTGACTGCCAGGCGCAGGGGCTGGCCGACCTTGCCGAAGCCTACCTCGAATGTTTTTACCGTATTTTCCACGACGTGGTGGATTTCCGGGGCACGCCACTCGGCCAGTTCCCCGAACTGTTGTTGCAGACTTTCAAGAATGGGCAGCGTTGCCTCCTTGAACTGTTTTTTCGCCTGTTTGGCATTGTACTCGTCAAAATCCTGGTAAAGGTATTTCATTTCTTCGGCCAGTTCCACCAGGGTGCTGCAGCGCTCCTGGTAGACTTTCAGCACGTCCAGCAGGTCAGGGCCGTTTTCGGTGCTGTATCCCGCCTTCTGAATATACTCCTGCAGCAGTTCGGCCAGCGCCTGCGGGTCCTTGTTTTTAATATAGTGCTGGTTCAGCCATAACAGCTTTTCGGTATTGAACGCCGAGGGTGAGGAATTGATATCCCTGGCATCGAACAGCTCGATCATTTCCTCGCGGCTGAATATCTCCTGGTCGCCATGTGACCAGCTCAGGCGCACCAGGTAGTTGATCAGCGCCTCGGGCAGAAAACCGTTCTCCCTGTATTGCATCACACTGACCGCACCGTGGCGCTTGGACAGGCGCTTGCCATCATCGCCGAGAATCATCGGCACGTGGGCGTATACCGGCAACTCGGCGCCCAGCGCCTTGAGAATATTGATCTGCCTGGGAGTGTTATTGAGATGGTCGTCGCCGCGGATAATATGGGTCATTTTCATGTCCAGATCATCCACCACCACGGTCAGGTTATAGGTAGGGGTACCATCGGCGCGCTCGATAATCAGGTCATCGAGTTCGCGGTTATTGATTACCACCCTGCCCTTGACCAGATCATCGATGATTACGTCGCCTTCGCGCGGGTTTTTAAAGCGCACCACCGTGCCCTCGGTGGCGCACAGTCCCTTGTCGCAGCAGCAACCGTCATAACGCGGTTTTTCCTTTGCCGCCATCTGCTTTTCACGCAGGGCATCCAGTCGCTCCTTGCTGCAGTCACAGTAATAGGCATGCCCCGTATCGAGCAGCTGCTGGATAACCTCGCGGTAACGGTCAAAGCGCTGCGTCTGGTAGAAAGGACCTTCATCGTAATCCAGTCCCAGCCAGTCCATACCGTCAAGAATCGCCTGCACGGATTCTTCGGTAGAACGCTCCCGGTCGGTGTCTTCAATGCGCAGAATGAACTGGCCGCCGTGTTTGCGGGCAAACAGCCAGGAAAACAGCGCGGTACGCGCGCCGCCGACATGAAGGTAACCGGTGGGACTGGGGGCGAATCGGGTGCGGACGGACATAAAATTTCTACAATGATGATTAAAGGGTGGCGTATTTTAGCTTTAATGCGGGTCATTTGTCTTTGATCACTCGTCTTTTGTCATTCAATGATGTTTTTCCGCTCCTACAATGGAGTAGCCACGTGTTTTTGATTTGATCTCTGGACGAACGACAAAAGACTAACGACGTAAGACGGAAAGCCCTAAAATAGCGCTATGACTGGAGATGCAATAAATTACGATTCCCTGCTGCAAAAAATCACCACCTGGTCCGAGGAACTGGGCTTTCAGCAACTGGGCGTTTCTGACATCGACCTGGGCAAATACGAGAAAGAGCTGCATGACTGGCTGGCGGCGGGTTTTCACGGCGAGATGGACTATATGGCCCGCCACGGCTGCAAGCGCAGCCGGCCGCAGGAACTGGTGGAACAGACGGTACGTGTTATCTCCGTGCGCATGGATTACCTGCCGCCGGACTGCGAGCTTTCCGACCGGGTACTGGCCGACCCTGCTCGGGGCTTTATCTCACGCTACGCCCTGGGGCGCGACTACCACAAGGTTATGCGCAAGCGCCTGCAGAAGCTCTCCGACAAAATCGCCGAAGAAATCGGCGAGTTCGGCTACCGCGTCTTTGTCGACAGCGCACCCGTACTGGAAAAGGCCCTGGCGGAAAAAGCCGGCCTGGGCTGGATCGGCAAGCACTCCAATATCATTAACAGCCGCGCCGGCTCCTGGTTCTTTCTCGGCGAAATCTATACCGACCTGCCTCTGCCGGTCACCAAACAGGTCTCAGAGAACCACTGCGGCAGCTGCACCGCCTGTATCGATACCTGCCCCACGCGGGCGATTATCGCGCCCTACAAGGTGGATGCGCGGCGCTGCATATCCTATTTAACCATCGAGCTTCACGGCAGCATTCCCGTCGAGTTTCGCGAAGCCATGGGCAACCGCATCTATGGCTGTGACGACTGCCAGCTGTGCTGCCCCTGGAACCGTTTCTCTCAACCCACCGCCGAACAGGACTTCTTCGCCCGCCACCCGCTCGACGCCCCCACCCTGCTGGAGCTGTTCAACTGGGATGAGCCCACCTTCCTGAAAAACACCGAAGGCTCGGCCATTCGTCGCATCGGCCACCGCCGCTGGCTGAGAAATATCGCCGTAGCCCTGGGAAATGCCCCGGCTTCAGACAAAATAATTAGCGCGCTGAAAGCGCGCAGGCTTGAATACCGGGAAGATGAAATGCTGCTTGAGCATATTGAGTGGGCGTTGGCGCGCCTTGGGCGCGCCAGGGCGCGCAGTGAATAGTGAATAACGAATAGTGAATAGTTAAAAAAGCCAGAAGCAACAACCTTACTAAACACTGTTCACTATTCGTTATTCACTATTCACTAAATTTTCTGATTTTCAATCAGAAAATTTCATCATTCTGTAATAGTTAATCAGGTTGTTCGTCGAGTCATCGTATTGCGAGACTTCTTCATCACGCGACAGTTCCTGCAGGATATCGCTGGCCAGTTCCTTGCCGTATTCCACGCCCCACTGGTCGAATGAATTGATATTCCAGATAATGCCCTGCACGAAAACCTTGTGTTCGTACATGGCCAGCAAAGCGCCCAGGGTTCGCGGGTCGAGGTTCTCGAAGATAATGGAATTGGTCGGTTTGTTGCCTTCGAATATCCTGTGCGGCAGAACCTGGTCGATAACATCCTGGGGGGTACCGGCTTCCTGCAGTTCCTCCAGGGCTTCCTCACGGGTCTTGCCCTTCATCAGGGCGCGGGTCTGGGCGAAGTAATTCGCCAGCAGCACGGTATGCTGCTCACCCAGCGGGTTACGGGTTCTCGCCGGGATCAGGAAATCGGAGGGCACCGGCTTGGTGCCCTGATGCATCAGCTGAAAGAAAGCATGCTGGCAGTTACTGCCGGTTTCGCCCCAGATAATCGGGCCTGTCAGGTAGTCTACGCGCTGTCCCTGGCGGTCGATGGTCTTGCCGTTGCTCTCCATATCCAGCTGCTGCAAATAGGCCGGCAGGCGGCGCAGATACTGGTTATAGGCCATAATGCCATAGCTCTGCGCATCGAAGAAATTGTTATACCAGATGCCCAGCAGGGCCAGGATAACGGGAATATTCTTTTCCAGTGGGGCGGCGCAAAAATGCATGTCCATGGCATGCGCGCCTTCCAGCATTTCCTCGAAACGGTCCATGCCAAGGTACAGCGCAATGGGCAGGCCAATGGCTGACCACAGCGAATAGCGCCCGCCGACCCAGTCCCAGAACTCGAACATGTTTTCATCAAGAATGCCGAATTTTGCCGCGGCCTGACGGTTGGTGGTTACCGCCACGAAATGCCGCGCCACCGCCTTTTCATTACAGGTCAGCTCGACAAACCAGCGTCGCGCGCTGTGCGCATTGAGCAGGGTTTCCTGGGTGGTAAATGTCTTGGATGAAACAATAAACAGTGTGGATTCAGGCTGTACGAACTTGAGGATCTCGGTCAGATGGGTGGGGTCGACATTGGAAACAAAATGCACATTCAGCCCGCGCTGGGCAAACGGCTTCATCGAGTCACAGACCACGTGCGGTCCGAGGTCGGAGCCGCCGATGCCGATATTGACCACATCGGTAATCAGCTGGCCGGTATAGCCGCGCAAATGGCCGCCACGCACGCGCTCGGTAAAATAGCGCATCTGCGCCAGCACCCGGTTGATTTTCGGCATGACATTCTCGCCATCGACATACACCGGCGTATTGCTGCGGTTACGCAAGGCGGTGTGCAGCACCGGGCGAAACTCGGAAATATTGATCGGTTCGCCGGCAAACATCTGGTCACGCCAGCCTTCCACGTCACATTCGCGGGCAAGGTCACAGAGCAGACGAAAGGTTTCATCATTGATGCGGTTCTTGGAGAAATCCAGCAGAATATCATCCATCTGCGTGCTGAATTTGGCGAAACGCCCCTCGTCCTCGGCAAACATGTCACGCATATGAACATTCTTCATCTGCTCAAAATGCGCCTGCAGCGCTTTCCATGAAGCGCGCTGTGTCAGTTTCTGCATATTACCCACATTTATTATTCTGGTTTTCGGGAAATGGTTCTCTAAGATTAGCGCAAAACCGTGATTTCACCAGCACATAACACGGCTTCCTCGACTGTTTTGACGCCTGAAACAGTCATTATACAGATAACAGGAACAATACCTCTTGATTAGCGTCACATTCCCAGAAAACCATCAAGCATGGTCAATTGCTGTGCTGTATCAGTAACTCCTTAAATACGTTATAATAATCCGCTTTTTGAACACCGCTTCGGCTGAAAAACCAGTCCGGAGAAGGGCTAAAGTCAGTTTATGAATACATCATCCGACACATCGCAGCACCCCATGCCGAAACCGGCCGGACTGCTCAATACCGCCAGCACCGACCAGCAACTGCGTGCTCGTGTACGTCTGTTCGGTAACCTGCTGGGCAATGTCCTGCTCTCCAATGCCGGCGCCGAGGTTTATGACGCGGTTGAAAAACTGCGCGTGGGCTTTATCGAGCTGCACAAGCAGGACGACCCGGTCAAACGCGCCGGGCTGATGAAACTGATTGAATCACTGGACGAAAAAACCCTGACCCAGGTGGTACGCGCCTTCAGTACCTATTTCAGCCTGGTCAATGTCGCCGAGGAAGCCTCGCAACTGCAGCTTCGCCGGCGTCAGCTGCGTCAGGGCAACGAGCTATGGATAGGTTCCTTCGATGCCGCGCTGCGCGATTTTGTCAAAATGGGCATGTCCGCCGAGCGCCTGCAGACCCTGCTCGACCGCCTGGCCTATATCCCGGTGATTACCGCCCACCCCACCGAGGCCAAACGCCGCAGCATACTCTACGGTCTGCGCCGTATTTTCCTGACCAATGAAAAACTCAGCGACACCCGTCTGGGCAAGTTGCAACGTCAGGGCGTGGTTGACGAACTGGAAACCCAGATTCATATTCTCTGGCACACCAATGAAGTACGCGAGAACCGCCCGCAGGTACGTGACGAGATCAAGAACGGCATCTATTATTTCAAGGAAAGTCTGTTCGATGCCGTACCCGTGGTTTACCGCAACCTTGAGGAGCGCATCCGCAACCACTATCCGGATGCCAAAATCCGGGTGCCCAGCTTTCTCAGGTTTGGTTCCTGGATAGGCGGCGATCGTGACGGCAACCCGAATGTCACACCGGAAACCACCGAGCTGGCCCTGCGCCTGCAATCACGTACCACCCTGCAGGAATACGTGCGCCGGCTGAATATCGTCTTCAAGTATCTGACGCATTCAGACCAGTTTGCCACCCCCAGCCGCGAGTTCAGCGACAGCCTGCACCAGGATGAGAACCTGCGCTTCGAGGTTTTCAGCAATAATCCGCTGGCCTATACGCACTCGCCCTATCAGCGCAAGATCGCCTTTATGCGCTACCGTATCCAGCAGAATCTGGACCGCACCCGCGCCCTGATTGCCGACAATACGGCCGATGTCAGCCAGTACGTACACGCCTATGCCAGTGAAGAAGACTTCCTCGACGATCTGCGGCTGATCTACGACTCGCTGTGCAGTCACGGCGACGAGAAAATCGCCGACCTGGCTCTGAAGGACCTGATCCGCCTGGTTGAATCCTTCGGCTTTTACCTGATGCATCTCGATGTGCGCCAGGAGTCCACCCGCCACAGCCAGGCCGTATCACAGATACTGAAACTGTGTGGCGCACACGACGACTACGATTCCCTGGACGAGGATGAACGCATCGCCCTGCTGTCCGAGCTTATCGAAAAACAGTGCGAAGGCATGGAATTCGACCCTGCCGAGCTGGATGACGCCAACCGCGAAACCCTGGAAGTGTTCAAGGTGATCGAGAAAATGCACGGCGAGATCAGCGAGAAAGCACTGGGTGAATACGTCATATCCATGACCCACCAGGCCAGCCACGTCATGGAAGTAATGATGCTTGCCAGCCTGGTCGGCCTGACCGGCAGGAACGGCGAAGACTGGTTCTGCAAGATCCGTATCTCACCGCTGTTTGAAACCATAGAAGACCTGAGCCATATCGAGTCCGTACTGGCCCGACTGTTTGAAAACAGCACCTACAAGACCCTGCTGCAGGCTTCCGGCAACCTGCAGGAAGTCATGCTGGGTTATTCCGATTCCTGCAAGGACGGTGGTATCCTGGCCTCCTCCTGGCAGCTGTTCGAGGCGCAACAGAAAGTCATGCGCCTGGCCGACGCCCACCAGATCAACTGCCGCCTGTTCCACGGCCGCGGCGGCACCATTGGTCGCGGCGGCGGCCCCACCCACGAGTCCATCCTGTCGCAACCCGAGGGCACGGTACACGGCCAGATCAAGTTCACCGAGCAGGGCGAGGTGCTGTCCAACAAGTACAGTAACCCGGAAACTGCCGTCTATGAACTCACCCTCGGCGTTACCGGTCTGATGCTGGCCAGTCGCTACCAGATCCTGCCGGGCGAATCCACCGCCACCGAAGAGAACATGGCGATCATGCGCGAGATCATGACCTATGGTGAGGACAGTTACCGCCAGCTTACCGACCGTACCGAAGGCTTCCTCGATTATTTCTATGAAGCCACCCCGGTCAGCGAAATCGCGCTGATGAATATCGGCTCGCGCCCCTCGCACCGCAAGAAAGGCGACCGCTCCAAGTCCTCGGTTCGCGCCATCGGCTGGGTGTTCGGCTGGGCGCAGGCCAGACACACCCTGCCCGCCTGGTACGGTATCGGCACCGCGCTGAGCCGCTGGATAGGCGATGATCCCGAGCGCCTGAAAAAGCTGCAGGATATGTACCAGAACTGGCCCTACTTCAAGGCCCTGCTCAGTAATACCGAAATGGCCCTGTACAAGGCCGATATGCGCACGGCAAAAGAATATGCCGAGCTCTGCCTCTCGCAGGAAACCGGGCAGCGAATCTTTGAAATGGTGCGCGATGAATATGACCGCACCCTGGACCTGACCCTGAAAGTCTCCAATATGGATCATCTGCTTGATGACATACCGCCGCTGGCGCTGTCACTGATGCGCCGCGACCCCTATCTGGACCCGCTTAACCATATCCAGATTATGCTGCTCAAACGCTACCGTGACGAATCACTGCCGGAAGAAGAACGCGAAAAATGGCTGAACCCGCTGCTGCGCAGTATTAATGCCATTGCCGCGGGTATGCGTAATACGGGGTAAAGTTGGCAGTTGGCAAAATTGTAAAACCGACAGCGAAGCTGTCAGGCTTCTACTGACGACTGCCAACTTCACTTTTATTGATCCATATCAAATATTTTTCATCATTCATTGCTATTATTTTTTGAATGAATACGATAACGCTGATTGTCGCATCGGTACTCGGGCTTTTCCTGCTCTATTTTCTTGCCCGCCTCTCCTGGAGCATCGGCGTCAATGTCATCAACGGCCTTGGTTTTTACCGCGCCCTGGAAAGCGAGCTGGGCAAATTACGCCTGAGCCGTATGCTCGAAGCGCTTGGTATCAACCGCTCGGTATATATCCACCAGAACCCGGTCAGTGACATTGAAAGGCAAATGGAAAGCTGCGCGCGTTGCGAGCATACACAGGAGTGTGATGAAAAACTGGCAGAAGGGGAACTGGACGTGGATGAAATCGACTTCTGCAATAATGAGGCCAGTCTGCAGGCCATCAAGCAGCATCAGATGGACGTGCCCGAGAAAAAAGCCTGACACCACTTTTGCCGCGAAATACGCAAAAAGCGCAAAGACAAGCCAATACTTTTCTTTGTGGGTAATCCTGGCCAGCGGTGATATATCCAGCCTGATACAAACACCAATGATATTCAGCGCAATGACAAAAAAACTTTGCGCTTTTTTGCGTAATTTGCGGCTAAATGTTTTTCCGCTACAGACTTTCGTGTTAACAGGCCCTAGGCAGCCTGTACGGGAATCTGGTTGGAGGTGCGGGTAATCCGGTTGTCCGCATCTACATAAACCAGGGTCGGTTTGAATGCAGCCACTTCAGACTGCTGCAGCCGGGCATAGCTGCAGATAATGACGCGATCACCGGGATTGGCCTTGTGTGCAGCAGCGCCGTTGACGGAAATAACACCACTGCCCGCCTCGGCCTTGATGGCATAGGTGGTAAAGCGCTCGCCGTTATTCACATTATAGATCTGAATCTGCTCGTACTCGTGAATACCGGCGGCAGACAGCAGCGCTTCGTCAATCGCGCAGGAACCTTCATACTCAAGTTCGGTAAGGGTTACCGTCACCTTGTGAAGTTTTGCTTTTAAAAGTGTAATTTCCATAGCTGCTCAACCGGAATCTGTAATATGGCGGACCCGAAATCTGCAGGATCTGCCAGCCAAAGCGTATTATCGGCTATCTGGGGTATGGCTTCAAGCAAAAAAGCGCCACTTTCGCTCATTATCAAACCGACAATACCCTACTCAAGCTAATGATTTTTCAGTAACTTTCCGCCTGCACGGGCGCTGCTATGACAGTCTGAATTTCAGATTATCCAGCAGGCGTGTTCCGCTCAGGCGGGCAACAGCAAGAATCACAACTTCGCATCCCGTACAGTCAGAAGCCGTCTTCACTTCACGCAGTGTTTCTGCTTCTCTGAGGGTCAGGTAATCCACCGTAAAGCCGTTATCTTCCAGCTGCTTACAGGCCTCTGCCCGTGTCTGCTCAATATCAGCTCCGTTAATAATTAGGTCACGCATGCGGGCAAGAGTTTCCGATAAAACAGGGCTTTTTTGCCGATCGGTTTTACCCAGGTACTGATTGCGTGAGCTCATGGCCAGACCATCGGCTTCCCGCCTGATCGGCCCGCCGATTATCTCGATCGGCAGATCAAGATCCCTGACCATTTTGCGTATCACCAGCAACTGCTGAAAGTCCTTTTCTCCGAATACGGCCACATCCGGCTGTACCATATTGAACAGTTTCAGCACCACGGTGGCCACGCCGCGAAAAAAACCGGGACGACATTCGCCTTCGAGGATATCGGACAGGCCGGGCACTTCAATATACGTACACTGCTGCTCACCCTGCGGGTACATAATGCTGTTGTCCGGGGTAAACACGGCATCTACCTTGAGCGGGCGAAGCCTGTCCAGATCATCCTGCAGGGTGCGCGGGTAGGTGTCGAAGTCTTCGCCGGGGGCAAACTGCAGCGGGTTGACGTAGATGCTGACGACTACGCGATCGGCATGCCGCGCGGCTATCTCAACCAGGGAAAGATGGCCATCATGCAGGTTGCCCATGGTGGGGACGAAGGCAATACGCTGCTTCTGCTGCCGCCAGCCGGCGGTAAGCTCACGCAACGAAGGAACATCGGAACAGACTTTCATCATAGAGGGAATAAATCCAGGCCAGGCACGGCTGCCTTATTCAAAGACATGCTCGGCGGCCGGAAACTGCCCCTGCTTCACGGCCGAAACATAGTCGCTGACAGCCTTTTCAATGCTGCCTGCCGAGGCCATAAAATTTTTGCTGAACTTCGGGCGCAGCCCCATACTGATATCAAGAATATCGTAGAGCACCAGGATCTGGCCATCGCAGGCCGCGCCGGCGCCTATACCGATGACGGGAATATCGAGCGCCACGGTAATTTCTTTTGCCAGAATGTCCGGCACGCATTCCAGCAGCATCAGGTCGGCGCCGGCTTCCTGCAGCAACAGGGCATCGGCCAGCATTTTCTCGGCATCACTGCGCTCGCGCCCCTGTACCCGGTAGCCGCCGATCTTGTGCACATACTGCGGCTGCAGGCCCAGGTGGGCGCAAACCGGAATACCGTTACGGTTGAGCGCGGCCACGGTTTCGGCCTGGTCGGCGCCGCCTTCCAGCTTCACCATCTGCGCACCGCCCTCTTTCATAAAGGCGCCGGCATTGCGCACCGCCTCTTCCTGCGAGGTAAAACTCAGAAACGGCATATCGGTTATCAGCAGCGCCCGACCCTGCTCTCCGCCAAGACCGGCGGCCACACACTGCGTGTGATAAAGCATGTCCTCGACCGTTACCGGCAGGGTGGTCTCTTTGCCCTGCACCACCATGCCCAGCGAATCGCCCACCAGCACAATATCCACACCCGCCGTTTCCAGCACGCGGGCAAAGCTGGCATCATAAGCCGTCAGGCAGGCTATCTTCTCGCCATCACGCTTCATCTGCGCCAGCTTGCGCACGGTAATTTTCTGTCGTGTATCGGTTTGTGCGCTCATGTTTCGTCTTTCGTCTTTCGTCTTTCGTCTTTCGTCTTTTGTCAAAGGTGGATCCAGCTGATTAGCCTTTGACCAAGGACCAACGACTAATGACCAAAGACCAATACACCGTATCAAAAAACCATCTGGGTGGGATTAAAGTAATGCCGTCCTGATTTCACCTGATTAATACGTTCGAATAACAACCGATAATCGTCCTCATTATTGGCAAAGTCAATATCCGCGGCATTGACGATCAGCAACGGTGCGTGGCTGTACTGGTAGAAAAAGTTGATATAGGCATCGCACAGGCGCTGCAGATAGGCCGCCTCGATATACAGTTCATGCTTATGACCGCGCTTCTGTATACGTTCGAGCAGCACTTCTACCGGCGCCTGCAGGTACACCACCAGATCGGGACGCGGGATATCGATGGTCAGGCTGGCATACACCTGCTCGTATAAATTCAGTTCATCCGGGTCCAGCGTCAGTTCGGCAAACAAACGGTCTTTTTCAATCAGGAAATCGGCCACCCGTACCGGGCTGAACATGTCTTCCTGTTTCATTTCCCTGAGCTGGCGCGCCCGCTGCAGCAGGAAAAACAGCTGCGTCGGCAGGGCCGCGGCTTTCGGATCTTCGTAGAATTTTTCCAGGAAGGGGTTTTCCGCCGCGCCTTCGAGCAGCAGGTCACTGCCGAAGGAGGCCGACAGCCGGCTGGCCAGTGTGGTCTTGCCGACGCCGATGGGGCCTTCAACCACAATGTAGTTATGCCGGGCAGCGCTTTCTGCCGGCCGCTCTGTCCCGGTGCTCATTGAATATCTCCCGTAAACACGCAGGCATAGTCCGAGCTTGCGCCCTGTGCAGCAGCATGTGCAGCAGCAAGCTGCTGCTTCAGCGGCCCGATACCGGGAATATGAATATTCGGGGAGAGTTTCAGTAAAGGCATATAAACAAAATCACGTTCACAGATACCGGGGTGCGGTATGGTTAAGTCTTCCTGCACAATCTGCTGTTGCGCGTAAAGCAGGATATCCAGGTCGATACAGCGCTCACCCCAGTGGCGCTTTTTTACCCGGCCCTGCTGCTGTTCAATCTGCTGGCATTGCCTGAGCAGCGCCTGCGGTGTCAGGCTGGTGTCTATCTCGACCACGGCATTGATATAATCGGGCTGGTCCGCCGGCCCCATGGGCCGGCTCCGGTAATAACCCGAGTCGGCCAGCACATGCACCGCATCAAGCGCATCCAGTGCCGCCATGGCCGTTTTTATCTGCAGCCGTGGCTGGTCAATATTACTGCCCAGACCAATATACGCGCGCTGCAGCCCGGCACTGCCAGCCCGTTTCCCGTGCGCCGCTTCACTCACAACCGCTACCGTTTATTCCGCAGCCGGTTTGCTGCTTTTTTTCGGCGAACGCCGGCGTCTTCGCCTGCCGGATGACCGACCCGATGAGCGCGCTGATGACTTCTGTCCCGCATTCAGCAGGGTATCGCGCTGCTGTTGTTCCGGCAGTTTCTGCAGCTCGGTCCAGAACTCGCAGTCTTCCTTCACGTCCTCGCCAGCCTGGGCGCGAATACAGAGAAAATCGTAACCGGCGCGAAACTTGGCATGCTCCAGCACCGACAGCGCCCGCTTGCCCTTGCGGTAATGAAAACGTGTCTGCAGCCCCCAGATATCGCGCATGGTCGAGGTAAAGCGCTTGGGAATGGACACCGTGGACGCCTGCTGGCTCAATACCCGCGTGGCCACTTTCTGTATGGCCACCGAGTAGGGCATGCCCTTGTCCATGTATTCATGCACGCGTGAATCGACCGGATGCCATAACAGGGCTGCCAGCAGAAAGGCCGGCGTTACCCGCATGTCATTATGAATACGCTCATCGGTATTGCGCATGGCAATCATGAGCATGTCTTTTATCGCCGGGTCCTGCTTGATGGCTTTGTCCGCTTCCGGGAACAGATACTGCAGCAGGTCGAATTCCAGCAACAGTTCGAAACTGCACACGGCATGGCCGGAGTGAAACAGCTTGAGCACTTCCTCATACAGCCTGGCCGGTGGAATGTCTTCCAGCAAATGGCCAAGCTCGAAAATCGGTTTGCGGCTTGCCCTGTCGATATCAAAGCCCAGCTTGGCGGAAAAACGCAGGGCGCGCAGCATACGCACCGGGTCTTCACGGTAGCGGGTCTCGGCATCGCCGATCAGGTGCAGGCGGCGCTTTTTGATATCTTCAAATCCGCCGACGAAATCGATAACGGAAAAATCGGCAATATCGTAGTACAGGGCATTGGCGGTAAAATCGCGCCGCCAGACATCATCGGCCAGCTCGCCGAATACATTGTCACGCACAATGCGGCCGCTTTCATCCTGCACCCCGGACTGGGAAAGTTCATCATGATCGGCACGGAAGGTGGCCACCTCGATAATCTGGCGACCGAAATGGATATGCGCCAGGCGAAAGCGCCGGCCGATCAGACGGCAGTTGCGAAACAGCTTGTTGACCTGTTCCGGCGTGGCATCGGTGGCCACGTCAAAATCCTTGGGGGTCACGCCCAGCAGCAGGTCGCGCACCGCGCCGCCAACCAGGCAGGCATGATAGCCGGCATTGTGCAGCCGATAGAGCACCTTGAGGGCATGCTTGTCGATATTCTTGCGGGAGATGCCGTGCTCACCACGGCTGAGAACCTGAACCTTGTGCTTGCCGAATTTTTTCGGCGCGGCCTTTGTGTTTTTTCGCTTTGCGCCCCTGCCGGCCGCCGGGGCCTCACGCCTGCCCGTAGCATGCTTGCCTTTCGTCGCAGGCTTGCGCTTATTGGTTAGAGATTTAATCCAGTTCAGCATTAATCGATATCTTTTACTATCAGGGTGAGGCCATCACCAATGGTGATCAGGCTTTTTGTTACACGCTTGTCCTGTCGCAACATGTCATTAAAGCTGCGTATGGCCAGCGTGTCCGGATCGTTATTGTCCGGATCGGCCACATCGCCTGACCACAGGGTATTGTCCACCGCCATCAGCCCGCCCTTGCGCAACAGCTGCAGCGACAGCTCATAATACCGAATGTAGTTTTGTTTGTCGGCATCAATAAAAATAAAATCAAAGCTTTTTTCCGCACCCTCACGCAGCAGTGCCTGCAGGGTATCCTCGGCAGGCTGAATCTTGAGCGTAATGCGATCCTGCAGACCGGCTTTTTTCCAGTACTTTTCCGCGATACCGGTCCACTGCGTTGAAATATCACAGCAGGTCAGCTGACCATCCTCAGGCAGAGCGGCGGCAATACAGATCGAACTGTAGCCGGTAAAGGTGCCGATCTCCAGCGCCTTTCTGGCCCCGGTCAGATGCACCAGCAGTGACATAAACTGCCCCTGCTCGGGAGAAATCTGCATCACCGCATCATCCAGCTGCGCGGTTTCTGCACGTAACCGGCCGAGCAGTTCGCTTTCATCGACAGCAATATCAAGAATGTAGGAATACAGGCGGTCGTCTATCGACAGCGTTCGATTGCTCAATGATGAAATACCCGGAAAAGGTCTGCATTTATCGTAGCGGAAAAGTATACCAAAAACAGCGACTTATAAAAACCCTGGCCGGGTTTTAATGATTGTTTTTAAAGCGGGAGCTTGATAATGCCTTCACGACGGTAAAGACAGTAGTCATCAAGTATCTGGCGATGATCAAAAGCCAGCTCGACATCGATATTAAACGGATCAAACAGCGCGATATCTTTCGCATCATCGGCGGCTACCGGCTTGCCCGTAGCCGTACCGACAAAAACCGAACAGGCTGTATGGCCACGAAAATCACGCTTCGGGTCAGAATAGATACCCAGCAGGACTTTCAGCTCGACCTCCAGGCTGGTTTCCTCCAGCGCCTCGCGCCGCGCCGCCGTTGCCACGGTTTCACCCACCTCGACAAAGCCGCCGGGAATGGCCCAGCCGTAGGGTTCGTACTTGCGGTCGATCAGGACAATGGGCTTGTCATCGATCAGGGGCATTTCGATAATGACATCGGCGGTCAGCAGGGGAGTAACGGGTTTCATGATTTAGTTGGTCGTTGGTCGTTGGTCGTTGGTCGTTGGTCGTTGGTCGTTGGTCCAAGTCTAAAACCGACAGCGAAGCTGTCAAGCTTTTCACTGCCGACTGCCAACTGCCGACTTAAAACTTCGTCTTAAACCGTTTGAGCGCTTCACGATCACGCTTGTCCGGCCGGCGCTTTGGTACCGGTCGCGTCTGCGCCGCCAGTTTTTTCATCTGTTGCTGTTGCTCCCGGCGCGACCGGCTTGCTTCCGTTTCCTCGTACAGCAGCCTGGCCTCTTTTGCCGGCCGGCGGGTTTTATTAATGGCGGTCACCGTGATCTCGAAAAGCTCACCGGCCTTGTTAATGCTCAGCCGATCACCGGGTTTGACCGTGCGTCCGGCCTTGACCCGCTGCCCGTTAAGATGAACATGACCACCATTGACGGCATCGCTGGCCAGCGGCCGCGTCTTGAAAAAACGCGCCGCCCACAGCCACTTGTCTAGCCGGATTTCCTCGATACTCATTCTCCGCGACTCACCCGCCTGGCATTCCGAAACACAGGTCTATGCCTAAATCAGCAGCCCCACCGCGACAATGCCCAGCAGCACCCAGATCCATGCCTTGCTGCTTTTCTCTTCTTCTACCACGGGTGCAGGCTCGGGTTTCACTACCGGCGAAAGCACACCCGGTTTGATGGCTTTTTTCTGCGGCGCGGCCTTTGGCAGCGGCACATAGGCGGTCTCGCCTTTGGCAACCACTTCTCTGCCTGCCTCGTTGTGCACATCGACCACGCCCTTGATGACCTCCAGATAAAAACCGTCATCGGCATTGACCGTACCGCCGCAACCGGTCGTCTGGAACACACGCAGGGCATATTCCGTACCGCGTACGCCGACATTGGCCACCGGCGTTTTCAGTTCATAGACATCATCGGCCATCTTGCCGATGGAACCGGTCACTTTTTTCAGGCTGCCCTGCAACAGGTTAAGAATACTGCGGCGACTGGTTTTGTTCAGATCATATTCCTCAATCACCATAATACTGTAACAGCGCAGGTCGAGTACGGCCTCATCAATCATATGCAGGCGGACAAAACCGTCTTCACCCGTCACCACCTTGTCGCCGAGGTAAACTGCGCTGCCGCGTTCCAGCTTGCGTGATACCTTGCGCCTGTCGACGGCCACAACACTGCCCCGAACCTCAGAAACCGCTCCCACCTGCTTGCGCTTGACCGGCTTGCCGGTTTCCGAGCGCACCACCACCTTTTTCGGCAGGGTCAGGCGCACCCCGGCTTTCATTTTCGTCGGGTCATTATTGATAAAGGCATGCGGATTGAGACGAACGATGTCCTGCTTGATCTGCGCCCACTGTTTCGGATCATCAGGATACAGACGGGAGACGATATTATGCAACGTCTGTCCCTTTTGCACATGCAGGTAACGGACAGCCGTATTATAGCTTTCCTCGGCATTGACTGGCAGCGTAAAGCCAATCAGCAAGAATATAAAAATCAATGACTTGAAAAGATTCATTCTAAGTGGTCCGGGTAATCAGGCAGTAGCCTTGAGTATAGCTGCGCAATCGACATTTTTTATAAATCACACTAAAAGAACCCCCTGAACTACCGACAAAAAAAAGGCCTGCCGGATTTCGGCAGGCCTGAACATAAAGCAGTGTGCTACCACTTTAATCAGACGCGTTATCGATCAGTTTATTCACGCGTTTGACAAAACCGGCCGCATCCTCCAGCGGTGCGCCGGCAGCAAGCTGAGCCTGTTCGAACAGCAGTCTGACATAATCT
>DRLE01000126.1 GCA_011051475.1 Gammaproteobacteria bacterium | reverse complement strand
GATGGGTACGGCCGGTTTCGGGCATAAGCAGCAGGCGCACGGCGCCGGCTTCACGATTTAATACCCGCCAGCGGGTAACCGCCGCCTTGCCGTGCTCATAATCGACAATCTGCACCGGCCGGTTATCGATGTCGCAGCGCATCGGGTATTTGATAATACCTTCATCCTCCTCGAACCAGTCCCTGACCACGGCGATATACTGCTTGTCTATCCTGCGGTCATGGAAGATACGGCTCAGTGCCCGCTGCATCTCGATGCCAATGGCAAACAGCATAATTCCCGAGGTATAGCAGTCCAGACGATGAACCACCTTCGCCTCCGGCACAAGGGTCTCCAGGCGTTTGATCAGACAGTCCTGCTTGTCGGGCCCGAGTCCGGGCACGGACAGCAGCCCCTGAGGCTTGTTCAGGGCAACGATATAATCGTCCCGGTAGATAACTTCAACAGGCATAACAGAAAAACAGCTTCGGACAGTTTTGGCGACTTCACGCAGGAGGCGGCAGTTTAACGTATTCCGCCTACGCTTGTTATCCTGAAAAAACCGGTTTTTATCCGGTCAGACATAGCCAGCCATGGGGTTTTTCAGTAAGGTAAGCCTGTTATCAGGAATGATTGCGACTCAAGCACTCACATACACCGGCATACGACACGGGACACGGCACTATGGACTTAAGGAGAAATAAACCTGATCCGCAATTACAGGAGCAGATCGAACTCGAGGAAATTCGCCTGCTGCACGGCGGCACCCCTTTTTCCTATACCGCCTCTTTTGTCATTGTTCTGATTATCTACACCATTCTGCAGGATCATGTTGTCTCGCCGCGCAATCTCAATATCTGGCTGTTTATTATCCTTAGCGTGCTTTTCGTGCGCAGCATTGACAGCTTTCTCTTCTCCCGCGCCAGTGAAGAGGAACAGAAAGAAAAGAAATGGCGAATACGCTTTATTGCCGGCACCGGTATCGCCGGTTTCTGCTGGGGTCTGCTGCCCTGGCTGGGCTACACCCACGAAGTAGAATACTTCGCCTTTATTATTATCTGCCTGGTCGGTGTCATTGCCGGTTCGCTGGCCACCCTCTCCTACCGCTGGGAAACCATGGCGCTGTTTCTGCTGCCTTCCAGCCTGATGCTTGCCCTGCGCGTAGTCATAGAAGACCACCAGTATTCCAATGCCACCACCCTGGTTATGGCCGTATTTATCTTCTTTTCACTGACGGCCGGAAAACGCGTTTTCAACAATACCCAGCAGAACATCCGGCTGCGCCTTGAGGCCGACAACCGTGAGCGCGCCATCGAACTGATGCACCAGAAGCAGGCCCTGCATCTGCAAAACACGCCGCTGGCCATTATCGAATTCGATCTGGACCTGAATGTGACCGAATGGAACAAGTCGGCAGAGACCATGTTCGGCTACCGCCGGCACGAGGCCATTGGCGAAAACATCCTGCGCCTGATCCTGCCACGTGACAGCTCGGAAGAAGCCGAGAAGTTATGGCAGCGCCTGCTGAACTACGAGGCGGTTATCGGCGCCATTATCGAAAACAAGACCAAGAACCGTGACAAGATCTTCTGTGAATGGTTTATTACGCCACTGACCGACCAGCAACACCGCATCGTCGGCATTGCCGCCATGGCGCTGGATATTACCGACAAGAAAATCAATGAGCAGGCCATAATCAAATCCAAGGAAGCGGCGGAAAAAGCCAGTCATGCGAAATCCGATTTTCTCTCCAGCATGTCACATGAACTGCGCACACCATTGAATGCCATTCTCGGCTTTACCCAGCTGCTGAAATACGAAAAGACCCTGACCGACAAACAGAAATCGCATATCGAGGAAATCAGCAGCGCCGGCAATCTGCTGCTGGAACTGGTCAACCAGATCCTGGACCTCGCCCGCATCGAAAAGGGCCACCTGCAGCTGTCACTGGAAAAGGTCAATCTTGCCGACACGCTCAGCGAATGCCAGGCCATGATCGCACCACTGGCCGAGCAGAACCAGCTGAGCCTTGACATCAACACCCGGGTAGAAGGTTACGTGATTGCCGACTACACCCGCCTGAAACAGGTCATGCTTAATCTGCTCAGCAACGCCATCAAGTACAACCGTAAAAACGGCTCGATCCGTATCAGGATTAAACAGAAACAGGACGACAGGATCTATATTGGCATTATCGACACGGGACCGGGTATCTCCGAGGAACTGCAGCAGGAAATATTCCAGCCCTTCAACCGCCTCAATGCCGCCAGCAATATCGAGGGGACGGGTATCGGCCTGTCGATCAGCAAGCAGCTGATGGAAATGATGGGTGGCAGTATCGGCGTTATCAGCAAAATCGACGAAGGCAGTGAATTCTGGATAGAACTGCCCGGCAAACTGGCCATGACCACCGCCATTGAAAGTGAAACCCGCGCACCCAGACTGGAAGTGCTGGATAACCCTGACAGCTCGGTCAGCATCCTGGTGGCCGAGGACAACCCGACCAACCAGGCGCTGATTCTCAACCAGCTCGAGGCCCTTGGCTTTACCGCCGACCTGGTTGAGAACGGCCAGGAAGCGTTGAGCGCCATTGCCAGAAAAGACTACCAGTTACTGATTACCGACTGCAATATGCCGGTAATGGACGGCTACAAACTCGCGCACACCCTGCGCCAGCGGGGCTACAGCCAGCTGCCTATTCTCGCCCTTACTGCCGACGCCTTTCCGGAAAAAAGGGCGGACTGCATCAAGGCCGGCATGAATGACCTGATTACCAAACCGGTCGATTTAAAAACATTAAAGAATATGCTGGAAAAATACCTGAATTAGAATATCTTTAGGGGTACATAAAAACAAAAAGGCTGTACCTCCATGGCAAAACCCACCGAAGAAGAACTGGAAACCGCACTGAAAATGGCCGCGCAGATGCGTGACAAGAACATCGACCCGTTTTATATCGCCAAGGCGCTGCTCAGCCATCACTACCGCATCAAATACCTGGAAGAAGTCATGCGCGCGGCAGACCGCTATATCAACCACGGCATGTCCGAACAGGAACGTACCCGCCTTATCCGCCAGATTGAAAAAGCCAAGGATGCCGAGTCGTATACATCGGGTGAAGGCAGGGAAAGTTTCGGGCTGGAATAAAAACAGAAACATTTCACCACAGAGAGCACAGAGGACACAGAGAAAATATTTTCTTGTTTGATCAACCTGTTCGAGTTTCAGGCAAGAAGCCTATGGTCCATGTATTCTTGATGGACTACCGAATATAAAAAACTCTGTGTCCTCTGTGCTCTCTGTGGTGAAATGCTTTTATTCATTTACATCTATACACTATTCCTTCTCAGCAGGTATAGTTTGTGCGCTACCTATCCCCCGCCGGTCCGAGGCGGCCTCCAGCTTGCCGGTTTTCTTGTTGATTATCACCAGCTGCATATTGCCATAGTCCGAACCCGTGTCCTGCAGATGATGTCCCATCAGCCTCAGCTCGTCGATAACATCCTCAGGCAGGGCGCCCGGCTCGTAGAAGATCCTGTCCGGCAGATACTGGTGATGGTAGCGGCCGTTATTGACGATGGACTCGGCGTCTTTATTGTCGTAAAAATCCAGTATACCCAGCAGCACCATGGTAATGATCCGGCTGCCGCCGGGGGTGCCGATAACGGCGATGCGCTCACGGGTTTCGGCAATGCTCGGGCTCATACTCGACAGCATGCGCTTGCCCGGCTCGATGGCGTTGGCGTCCGTACCAATCAGACCATAGACATTGGGCACGCCGGGCTTGGCGGCAAAATCATCCATCTCATCATTGAGCAGCACACCGGTGCCTTTGGGGACATAGCAGGAACCAAAGGGATAGTTGATGGAAAGGGTTGCGGAAACCTTGTTACCCTCGGCGTCGACAATGGAAAAATGCGTGGTATCCGTGCCGGGACCCGAGGGCAGCGCCACCGGCCGGAGACTGTCGCTGGGCGTGGCCTCGTTACGATCGATACTGTCGGCCAGCTTTGTGATATTCAGCTCGGATACCAGAAAATCCACCGGCACATCGACATAGTCCGGATCACCCAT
>DRLE01000125.1 GCA_011051475.1 Gammaproteobacteria bacterium | reverse complement strand
TTCTGTTAAAACGAAGACCGCTGCGCCCTGTAAAACATTGCATCCTGCATACATCTATAATAGGCTAGCTACACAGCAAAAATCAACCACTAAAATAGCAGGGAAATCAATATCTTATGGATAAATTCAGTTTACTTCCATGGCTTGTCACCGGCATTTTTGCCAGTTCTTCCCTTGCGCTCGCCCATAATGCAGATAACAGCGCAAATAACAGCATTGAACAACACAGGGAGCAACGCAAGATTGCGGAGGAACAGCAGGACCAGCAGACCTGGGATGACTTTATCAATGCGGTGAAGAAGCAGGAAGCCGAACCCGCGGCAGAGCCGGCAGAAACAGACGCCGGCAGGCATAAACCAGAGCAGCCCTCTTCCCACTAAGCGTCAGATACTATTGTATTTTTTCTATTCTACCGATTCAGTTTCAACCGGCAGTCCGGCTGTTTTCCATTCAGGAAAGCCGTCTTCAAGACGTCGCGCGCTCATGCCCTTTTCCCGCAGCCTGGCAACGGCATCAAAGGCCAGCACACAGTGCGGCCCACGGCAGTAAGCCACGATTTCGTGCGCTTTTATCCCGCCCTGCTCTTCCAGCTCATCCAGCCAGTGCTCCAGTTCCTGCGGAGGCACATTGACCGCACCGGGAACATGACCGGCGGCATATTCTTCCGGCGGGCGCACATCCAGAACCGTGACCAGACCATCGCGGACCCTTTCAAGCAGCTCTTCACGAGGGATCGGCTCAAGATTGTCTTTTACCGTCAGATAGGTACTGACCAGTTGCTGCACCTCGGCCACATGCCGCTCGGCCACCACGCGCAAAGCGTCAAGCAGGACAATCACATCATCACCGCTGACCCGGTAATAGACCTTCAGGCCTTCCTTGCGACAGTCCACCAGGCCGGCATGACGAAGCTGCTGCAGATGCTGCGAGGTATTGGCAACGGTCAGGCCGGCCACACGGCTCAACTGCTCGACACTGCGCTCACCCTGGGCCAGAAATTCCAGCATTTCCAGCCGGTTACCATTACTCAGCGCCTTGCCAACACGGGCAAACTGGGCAAACAAATCCTGCTTAAAGCTCATGATTATTCTCTGCTCGGCGTTTTCTGCTCAAAGACCTGCTACCAGGCTTGACATTTATTTAAACTCAAGTATTCTACTAATCACTTGAATAGTGTATTTCTGATTTCAGTATAGCACAGGCTTTTTGACTACCGAGCGTGCATTCAGGGTCCGGGAAGTATTTGAAGGCCTTTGGAAAATACCCGGTTATTTATAACCAAAATAATTTTTTCTCGAATTTTGTATTTTTTTGCTTTTTTCGCTGACTAACCTGCCAGGACTACCGCGAGAGCACATTATGGACTTTACTGAATTTGTCATACAGCACGAAAAACAGATCCGCCTGGGGTTTTTCCTCGGCATTTTTGCCGTCATGGCCATCTGGGAACTGCTGGCCCCGCGCAGGGCACTGACCGTTTCAAAATTTCTGCGCTGGAGCAACAATCTGGGACTGGTATTTCTCAATACCTTTATCCTGCGCCTGCTGTTTCCCGCTGCCGCGGTCGGCATGGCCGCCCTTGCCTCACAGCAGGGCTGGGGACTGCTGAATTACTATGCCGTACCCACCACCACCGCGATTATTGTTTCCGTTATCGCCATGGACTTTGTCATCTATCTGCAGCATGTGCTGGTTCACGCCGTGCCCGTACTCTGGCGCCTGCACCGGGTACACCATGCCGATCCTGATTACGATGTCACCACCGGTGCGCGTTTTCACCCGATTGAAATCATTCTCTCCATGCTCATCAAGTTCGCCACCATTATGGTACTGGGACCACCGGTGGTCGCGGTGATTATTTTCGAGGTCATACTCAATGCCACCGCCATGTTCAATCACAGCAATGTTCGCCTGAACCTGACGCTGGATAAATTCCTGCGCCTGATTCTGGTCACCCCCGACATGCATCGCGTACACCATTCCATTGAGGATGACGAAGCCAACAGTAATTTCGGCTTCAGCCTGCCCTGGTGGGACCGTCTGTTCGGCACCTACCGCGCCCAGCCGCGCGCCGGCCATGAAGCGATGACCATCGGTATTCGTACATTCCGCGAACCGCAGGTCACCACCTGGCTGAACGGTATGCTGATTATGCCGTTTGTCGGCAAGGTGGCGGGGTACGCTATTAATCGTCGTCAGTGGACTGACGACAGTGAATAACGAATAGTGAATAGTTAATAGTGAAAACAGCCTTAACAAGAATTATTTTACTGCTGATTGTTATTGGCGGGATTGTGCTGGCTGCTGTCTATCGTGAGCAGTTTGATGCGGCAGCGATCCAGGGCTGGATCGAAAGCGCCGGCAGCGCTGCGCCGCTGCTGTTTATGCTGATCTATATTATCGGCACCCTGTTGTTTTTGCCCGGCACCGTGTTGACCCTGCTTGGTGGTGCTCTGTTTGGACCGGTGCTGGGCACCTTTTATAACCTCACCGCTGCCACCATCGGCGCCATGCTGTCTTTCCTGGTGTCACGCTATCTCGCCTCGGACTGGGTGAAAAGCAAAACCGGGGGACGCCTTAAGCAACTGATTACCGGCGTGGAAAACGAGGGCTGGCGCTTCGTCGCCTTTACCCGGCTGGTACCCCTGTTCCCCTTCAACCTGCTCAACTACGCCCTGGGCCTGACGAAAATAAGGTTCAGCCATTACAGCCTGGCCACTTACCTTTTCATGCTGCCCGGCGCCATTGCCTACACCTATCTCGGTTATATCGGCAAGGAGGCGGCCACCGGCGGCGAGGGCCTGGTACAGAAAGCCATGCTGGCACTGGCCCTGCTCGGCATTGTCGCCTTTCTGCCGCGCATTATCGGCAGCCTGCGCAAGGGCAAAACCCTCAGCGTTGAGGACATCAAACATCGCCTTGATGCCGGCGAGGATTTTCTGCTGCTGGATGTACGCACCGAGGAAGACTTTCACGGCGAGCAGGGACATATTCCACAGGCAAAACTATTGCCACTGGAGGAACTGGAAAACCGTATCGATGAGATCAGCGACTACCTGGAAAAACCGGTAATCACCATCTGCCGCACCGACCGCAAGTCGACCAAAGCCGCCCTGCTCCTCGCTGAACACGGCTTTGCCGATGTGCATGTGGCAAAAATGGGCATGACCGACTGGATAAAACACAGCTACCCGACAGAAAAGTAACAAGAGTGAAGTAGCAAACCGACAGCCATGAACCGCAAAACCATCATTACGGCCATACTGCTTCCATTGATGGTTTTTCTGGGCTGGCGTTTTATTCGACCGATGAATATCTTCGTGGTGGATGAGCGCTTTGCCTGGCCCGTTGACACCGAAAGTCCCCCGTCCCTGTTAACAGACCTCAGCGCAAAAAACTGTGGCAGCTGTCACCAGGCCTTCTACCGGGAATGGCAGACAACCATCCACGCACAGGCCTGGACCGACCCCTATTTCCAGGCAGACTGGCGCTTTGACGGCAAGCAGCATAACTGCCGCCTGTGCCACACACCACTGGACCGCCAGCAACCGCAAACCGTGCTGGCCTATCGTGATGCCGAAAAATGGAAGCCGGTGCTGGAAGACAATCCCGGATTCGATTCCGCCCTGCAACACGAGGGCGTCACCTGCGCCGCCTGCCATTACCGCGAAGGAAAAATTCTCGGGGTACTGGACACCACAGACGCACCGCACCCGGTACAGAAAATTGATAACCCCAACCGTATCTGCGCCCGCTGCCATATTGTCGAAGGCCAGCGCTGGGACACCTTTTTCCGCTTCCCGCCCTGCGGCACGGTGGCCGAAATACGCGAAAGCCGGAACCGATCGGGCAGCAAGGCTGTCACAAGCCCTGCGGGAGAGGCAGTCGTGGAAGACTACAGCGACCTTGGCTGCGTAGAATGCCACATGCCGGTGGTGAAGCGCGCACTGGTTGCTGAAGGAGAAATCCGCCAAACACGCCATCACTACTGGCGCGGCGGCCATGACCCGGCCATGGTCAAACAGGCGCTGAGCATCGACTTTGCGGAATACCCGGCGAATGCC